>NZ_QHJN01000144.1:0-20598 GCF_003947565.1 Actinomadura sp. WAC 06369
GCAGGTAGCCGCCGTCGTGCGTCCCCGCTTCGGCGCCGTCGACCAGTGGTGCCGGGTGACGGTGAACGGCGCCGAGGCGGGGACGCACGACGGCGGCTACCTGCCGTTCGCGTTCGACGTCACCGGGCTGCTCCGCGACGGCGGGGCGCCGAACACGCTCGTCGTCGAGGTGCGCGACCCGTCCGACACCGGCGACCGGGGGCGGGGCAAGCAGCGGCTGGAGCGCGGCGGCATCTGGTACACGCCGCAGTCGGGCATCTGGCAGACGGTGTGGGCGGAGCGGGTGCCCGACCTGCACGTGGAGCGGCTGACGCTCGTCCCGCACCTGGACGACTCGTGCGTCGAGGTCACCGTCCACGCCGCGGGCGGCGAGGCCCGGGTGGCGGTGGACGCGGACGGACGGACGGTGGCGCGCGCCCAAGCGCCTGCGGGGACACCGGTACGGATACCGTTGGACGACGTCCGCGAATGGACGCCCGAGGACCCGTTCCTTTACGACGTCACCGTCGAACTGGGCGACGACATCGTGCGGAGCTACTTCGGCATGCGTTCGTTCGGGGTCGGCCCGGACGAGAACGGGGTCCCGCGCCTTCTCCTCAACGGGCGCCCGTACTTCCACGCGGGCGTCCTCGACCAGGGGTACTGGCCGGACGGGCTGTACACGGCGCCGTCCGACGCGGCCCTGGTGCACGACATCGCGACGATGAAGCGGCTCGGTTTCACGATGCTGCGCAAGCACATCAAGGTGGAGCCGCTGCGCTGGTACCACCACTGCGACCGCCTCGGCGTCCTCGTCTGGCAGGACTGCGTGAACGGCGGCGGCCCGTACCGCCCCGAGATCGTGACGGCCCCGGCGTTCCTGCCCGTCCGGCTGGACGACTCCGGCGACCGGGGGCACCGGCGGTTCGGGCGGGCGGACGCGGCGGCGCGCGAGCGGTTCCGGGAGGAGCTGCGCGGGACCGTCGAGCACCTGCGCAACGTCGTGAGCATCGCGGTGTGGGTGCCGTTCAACGAGGGCTGGGGGCAGTTCGACGCGGCGGGCGTCGCCCGGGAGGTGGCGGAGCTCGACCCGACGCGGACCGTCGACCACGCGAGCGGATGGCACGACCAGGGCGGCGGCGACCTGCGGAGCCTGCACGTCTACTTCCGCCGGTTCCGGGTGCCGCGGCGGCGCGACGGCCGGGTGCTGGTGCTGTCGGAGTACGGCGGGTACAACCTGCGGGTCGACGGGCACGCGTGGAACGACGAGGACTTCGGCTACCGGCGGTTCCACGACGCGGCGCGGCTCGGCGGGGCGTTCGCGCGGCTGCACGCGCGGGAGATCGTCCCGGCGATCCCGCGCGGGCTGAGCGCGACGGTGTACACGCAGCTGTCGGACGTCGAGGACGAGCTGAACGGGCTGCTCACCTACGACCGGCGGGTGTGCAAGCTGCCGGAGCGGCTCGTGCGCGGCGTGAACCGGCGGCTCCGGCTGTAGGCGTCACCAGCGCTGGCGGGCCTCCTCGGCCCAGCCGGTGAGGCCGTCGAGGTCGATCCAGGCGCCGTCGTCGGTGCGGGCGCGGCCGGTGAACGTACCGAAGCACTGGTGGGTCTCGCTGCCGACGACGCCCAGTTCCGTCTTCGCGACCTTCTCGTGGAACGGGTGGAACTCGGCCTGCACGCGCGGGCCGGTGATCGTCCAGGGGCGGAGCCAGTCGGTGCGGTCGTAGTCCCAGTCGAGCTCGTCGCCGATCTTGTGCAGGCGGCCGTTCACGAACAGGGCGTTCTCCGTCATGCCGGTGCCGTCGGTCCACTGGCCGCCGAGCTGCAGGGCGAGACCGGGCGCCGCGGCGGCCGCCCAGTTCCACGTCATCCGGTACGGCCACTTGCCGCGCCCGTGGTCGAGGACGGCGAACGCGTCGCCGGCCTTCACCTCGACGGCGCCGGACGGCAGCCGCAGCGTGCCGTGGACGGGCCGGCCCACGTCCTTCACCGTGTACTGGAAGCGGTTCGCGGTCCACGGGACGACGACGCCGAGCGACTCGTGCCCGTCCGGCACCGGCACCGTGAGGTCGAGGTCGACGCCGATGGCGGGCGCGACGGCCCGCAGCCGGGTGCCGTCCCGCTCCTCGCGGGCGCCGACCGCGACGCCGCCGCCGCGCACGGACGCGGTGCCGGTGCCGCTGCGGTCGGGGAAGGACGCGCCGCGCGCGAACGGGACGACCGCGTCCCGGGCCAGTTCCTCGCCGGTCTCGCGGTCGAGGACGTACACGCCGTGGACGCCCGCGTAGTCGAGCGAGGACGCGACGAGCCCCACGATGTGGTGCGGCGTGACGATCCCCCAGTACTCCCACCGCTTGGCGCGGCCCCAGCCGCGCAGGTTGGCGCGGTGCAGGGGGCGGCGCGTCCAGCCGACGGCGGCGGGGTTCAGCCGCCCGTCGGGCAGGCAGAGGTCGACGGGCCGGACGATCTCTCGCTCGCGCATCCCCCGAGGCTATCGGGGTCGCCGCGGGCCCGGTCACCCGGTCCGACACGCGCACGATTCACCAAGTCCATACCTTGATCAGAGTTTTTCGGGTGCCGTGCGCGCTCATCTCACAGTGGTGATCACTGATTCGTCCTGGAACGCCGAGGAGCACGACCGGGCGCTGGCCGGGCTCGCGGCGCGGGAGAACTTCCCGGTGGCGGCGCGGCTGCTGCCCCGGCGGCACCGGGCCGATCTGCTGGCGGTGTACGGGTTCGCCCGGCTCGTCGACGACATCGGGGACGAGGCGCCGGAGGAGCAGCGGGGCAAGCTGCTGCAACTGGTGGACGACGACCTGGACCGGGTGTACGCGGGCGTCGCGCCCGAACTGCCGCAGCTCCGCAGGCTGGCGCGGACCGTCCGCGCGCGGGCCGTACCGCAGGACCCGTTCCGCCGGATCGTCCAGGCGAACCGGCAGGACCAGACCGTCCACCGGTACGAGACGTGGGACGAGCTGGTCGCGTACTGCCGGCTCTCGGCGGACCCGGTGGGCCGGATCGTCCTGCACGTGTTCGGTGCGGACGGCCGGGGGCTGGAGGAGGCGTCCGACCGGGTCTGCACGGCGCTGCAGGTGATCGAGCACTGCCAGGACGTCGGGGAGGACTTCCGGCGCGGCCGGGTGTACCTGCCGGCGGCGGACCTGCGGCGGTTCGGCTGCACGGACGGCGACCTGGGGCGGACGAGGACGCCGACGCGGCTGCGGGGCGTCGTGGCGCTGGAGGCGGCACGGGCCCGCGACCTGCTGGACCGGGGGGCGCCGCCGCTGATGGCGGGGCTGTCGGGGTGGGCGCGGTTCGCCGTGGCGGGATACGTGGCCGGGGGCCGCGCGGCGCTCGGCGGGCTGGCGCGGGGCCGCTACGACGTCCTGTCGGGGGCGCCGCGTCCGCGCCGGGCCGCGCTGGCGGCCGGTTGGGCACGCGCATTGGGGAGGGGTGAGCGATGACGGTCTCGGAGGCGTGCGAGCGGTCCGAGCGTGTGGTGGAGGCGTATCGGCACTGCGAGCGGGTGGTGCGCGAGGAGGCCCGCAACTTCGGCTACGGGATCCGGCTGATGCCCGTCCCGAAGCGGCGGGCGATGAGCGCCGTCTACGCGTTCGCGCGGGGGGTCGACGACATCGGGGACGGGCCGGAGCCGGCGTGCGTGCGGCTCGACCTGCTGGACCGGTCGCGGGGCCGGATCGCGGCGGTGCGGGACGTCCTGGAGCGGCGGGCGGACGCGGCGGTGCTGGAGGGGCATCCGGTGCTGACGGCGCTCGCGGACGCGGCGGCCCGCTACCCGATCCCGCTGGAGGCGTTCGACGAGCTGATCGACGGCTGCGAGAGCGACGTGCGCGGCGCGGACTACGAGACGTTCGACGACCTGCTCGGGTACTGCCGGCAGGTGGCGGGGACGGTCGGCCGGCTGTCGCTCGCGATCTTCGGGTCGCAGGGGCGGCTGCGCGCGGAGGCGCTCGCCGACTCCCTCGGCATCGCGTTACAGCTCACCAACATCCTGCGGGACCTGCGCGAGGACCGGCTCGCGGGGCGCATCTACGTGCCGACCGAGGACCTGAAGCGGTTCGACTGCACGCTGGACCTGGACGACTCCGGCATGTTCGTCGACCCGCCGTGGCGGTTGAACGAGCTGGTGGCGTTCCAGGCGGATCGCGCGCGGACCTGGTACGCGGAGGGCATGCGGCTGCTTCCGCTGCTGGACCGCCGCAGCGCGGCCTGCACCGCCGCCATGGCCGGGATCTACCGGCGGCTGCTGGAGAACATCGCGGCGCGGCCCGCGACCGCGCTGAACACCCGGGCGTCCCTGCCGACGTGGCAGAAGGCGGTCGTGGCGGCGCGCGCGCTGACGGGGGTGGAGCGGTGAGCGTGGTGATCGTGGGCGGCGGCCTCGCCGGCATCAGCGCGGCGATCGCGCTGCGGGAGGCGGGCGTCCCGGTGACGCTGCTGGAGGCGCGGCCCTGGCTGGGCGGCGCGACGCACTCGTTCGAGCGCGGCGAGTTGAGCGTCGACAACGGGCAGCACGTGTTCCTGCGCTGCTGCACCGCGTACCAGGGGCTGCTGCAGCGGCTCGGCGCCGACCACCTCGTGGACGTCCAGGACCGGTTCGACGTGACGGTGCTGCGGCCCGGCGCGGCGGCGGCGCGGCTGACGCGGTCGCGGCTGCCGGGCCCGCTGCACCTGCTGCCCGCGCTGGCGGGCTACCCGCACCTGGCGCCCGGCGAGCGGCTGCGGGCGATGCGGGGGGCGGCGGCGCTGCGGCGGCTCGACCCGGAGGACGCGCGGCTCGACCGGATCGCGGCCGGGCCGTGGCTGGCGGCGCGGGGGCAGTCCCGGTGGGCGCGCGAGGCGCTGTGGGGGCTGTTCATCACGGCGGCGCTCAACGCGGAGGTGGACGACGCCGCGCTGGGGCTGTCGGCGCTGGTGTGCCGCCGCGCGCTGTTCGGCCGCGCGGACGCCGCCGACATCGGCGTCCCGGTCGTCCCGCTGGAGGAGCTGCACGGCGGCCCGGCGCTGCGCCGCATCGCCGAGATGGGCGGCACGGTCCGGCTGAAGGCGAAGGTCGAGGCGGTCACCGCCGACCCGAAGGTCGTGGTGGACGGCGTCCCGATCGCGGCGGACGCGGTGATCGTCGCGGTGCCGCACGACGCGGCGGCGAAGGTGCTGCCCGCGGAGGCGCTGCCGGACCCGCTGCGCTGGCGGGAGCTGGACTCGAGCCCGATCGTCAACGTGCACGTCGTCTACGACCGTCCGGTCATGGGCGAGCCGTTCGCCGCGGCGGTGGGCTCGCCGGTCCAGTGGGTCTTCGACCGGACGGGGGTGAGCGGCCTGCGGGACGGCCAGTACCTGGCGGTCTCGCTGTCGGCCGCCGACCGCTGGATCGACCGGCCGACCGCGGAGCTGCGCGACCGGTTCGTCCCGGAGCTGGCGCGGCTGCTGCCCGCCGCGCGGGACGCCCGGGTGCGGGAGCTGTTCGTGACGCGGGAGCGGCGCGCGACGTTCCGGCAGCGTCCCGGCAGCGGGGCGGTGCGCCCGGCAGCCGCCACGAGGGCCCCGGGCCTGTTCCTGGCCGGCGCGTGGACCGACACGGGCTGGCCCGACACCATGGAGGGCGCAGTGCGCAGCGGCCTGACCGCCGCTCGGCTGGTCCGCCGCCACCTGGAGGGGGTGAGGGACCGGTGACGACCGTTCCGGTCTCGATGACCGATGTCCGGGGGCTGGTCGACGGGGCGCTGCGCGCCGCGGTCGGCCGCCTCGATCCGCGCACCTACCGGGTCGCGGCCTACCATCTCGGCTGGGCCGACGCGGAGGGGCACCCGCGGGCGGCCCCGGCGGGCAAGGCGCTGCGGCCCGCGCTGGCGCTGCTGTCGGCGCGGGCGGCGGGCGCGCCGCAGGAGGGCGCGCTGCCGGCCGCGGTCGCCGTGGAGCTGACGCACGCGTTCTCGCTGCTGCACGACGACATCATGGACGGCGACCGCACCCGCCGGCACCGGCCCGCGGCGTGGGCGGTGTTCGGCGAGGCCGACGCGATCCTCGCGGGCGACGCGCTGCTGTCGCTGGCGGGCGAGGTGCTGCTGGAGGCGCCCGGGCAGGGCTCGGGCCGCGCGGCGCGCTCCCTCGCGGCCGCGACGCGGCGGCTCATCGGCGGGCAGGCCCGCGACCTGGAGTTCGAGTCGCGCCGCACCGTCGGCCTGGACGAGTGCGTGGCGATGGCGTCGGACAAGACGGCCGCGCTGCTGGCGTGCTCGTGCGCGATCGGCGCCGTCCTGGACGGGGCGCCCGAGCCGCTGTGCACCGCGCTCGCCGAGTTCGGCGCCGACCTCGGCATCGCGTTCCAGCTCGTCGACGACCTGCTCGGCATCTGGGGCGACCCGAAGGTCACCGGCAAGCCCGCGCTGTCGGACCTGCGGTCGCGCAAGCTGTCGCTGCCGGTCGTGGCCGCGCTGAACGCCGGGACGCCGCAGTCCGAGCGGCTCGCCGGCCTGTACGCGGCGCCGCCCGGCGCGGACGACGCCGACGGGGAGGCGGCCCGCGACGCGGCCCGCGACGTCGCCGACGACGCGGCCGACGCGGAACTCGCCCGGCTGGAGGAGATGGCGCGGCTCGTCGAGGCGTCCGGCGGGCGGGCCTGGGCCGAGGCGGAGGCGGGCCGCCGCGTCGAGCGCGCCGCCGCCCGGATCGCGTCGGCGGGCCTGCCCGCCGCGGTCCGCGAGGAGTTCCTGCACATCGCCGACTTCGTCACAGGACGGGATCACTGATGACGACGACAGAACCGACGGAAAGCACCGGAACGGCACCGAAGACCACGACGAAGACGAAGCAGAAGTCGGCGGCGGCGGCCGCGGCGGCGGCGGTGCGGACGCCCGCCGAGGCGCTCGCCGCCGCCCGCGACCGCCTGCTCGCCCTCCAGTCCCCCGAGGGCTGGTGGAAGGGCGAGCTCCAGACGAACGTCACGATGGACGCCGAGGACCTGCTGCTGCGCGAGTTCCTCGGCGTCCGCACCGCGGACGACACGCGGGAGGCGGCCCGCTGGATCCGCTCGCAGCAGACCGCGGACGGCACGTGGGCGACCTTCCACGGCGGCCCGTCCGACCTGTCCACCACCGTCGAGGCGTACGTGGCGCTGCGGCTCGCCGGGGACGCCCCCGACGAGCCGCACATGGAGCGGGCGTCCGCGTACGTCCGGGCGAACGGCGGGGTGCCCGCGACGCGGGTGTTCACGAGGTTCTGGCTGGCGATGTTCGGCGAGTGGTCCTGGGACGACCTGCCGGTGCTGCCGCCGGAGCTGGTGTTCCTGCCGCGCTGGTTCCCGCTGAACGTGTACGACTTCGCGTGCTGGGCGCGGCAGACGATCGTCCCGCTGACGGTCGTCGGGTCGCTGCGTCCCGTCCGGCCGCTGCCGTTCGACCTGCCGGAGCTGCGGGCCGCGCGCACCGCGCGTCCGTCCGGGCGGCGGGGGCTGCCGGGCTGGGACGAGGCGTTCCGGGCGCTCGACCGGGCGCTGCACGTGTACGAGCGGCGCCCCGTCCGGGGGCTGCGGGACGCGGCGCTGCGCCGCGCCGGCGAGTGGATCATCGCGCGGCAGGAGGCGGACGGCTGCTGGGGCGGCATCCAGCCGCCGTGGGTGTACTCGCTGATCGCGCTGCACCTGCTCGGCTACCGCAACGACCACCCGATCATGAAGCGGGGGCTCGCGGGCCTGGAGCGGTTCACGATCCGCGACGGCGAGGGCCGCCGCCTGGAGGCGTGCCAGTCGCCCGTGTGGGACACGGTCCTGGCGATGAACGCGCTCGCCGACGCGGGCGTCCCCGGCGACGACCCGGCGCAGCGGCGCGCCGCCGCGTGGGTGCTCGGCGAGGAGGTCCACGGGCCCGGCGACTGGTCGGTGCGGCGCCCGGGGCTGCCGCCCGGCGGGTGGGCGTTCGAGTTCGACAACGACGTCTACCCCGACACCGACGACACCGCCGAGGCGATCCTCGCGCTCGACCGCGTCGGGTTCCCGGACGCCGAGCCCGCGATCGAGCGGGCCGTCCGCTGGATGGCCGGGATGGCGTCGAAGGACGGCGGGTTCGCCGCGTTCGACGCCGACAACACCCGCGGGCTGTGCCGGCGGCTGCCGTTCTGCGACTTCGGCGAGGTCATCGACCCGCCGTCCGCCGACGTCACCGCGCACGTCGTCGAGGCCCTCGCCCGGCGCGGCATGGCCGACTCGCTCACCGTGAAGCGCGCCGTGGTGTGGCTGCTGAAGGCGCAGGAGCGGGACGGCTCGTGGTTCGGCCGCTGGGGCGCCAACCACGTGTACGGGACGGGCGCCGTGGTGCCCGCGCTGATCGCGGCGGGCGTCCGGCCGGAGAAGCCCGCGATCCGCCGCGCCGTCCGGTGGCTGGAGCGCCACCAGCGGGCCGACGGCGGCTGGGGCGAGGACCTGCGCTCCTACGACGACCCGGGATGGATCGGGCGCGGCGCGTCGACGCCGTCGCAGACCGCGTGGGCGCTGCTGGCCCTGCTCGCCGCCGGCGAGCGCGGCCCGGCCGTCGACCGCGGCGTCCGCTGGCTGGTCGACCGGCAGCGGCCGGACGGCACGTGGGACGAGGACCACTTCACCGGCACCGGATTCCCCGGCGACTTCTACATCAACTACCACCTGTACCGGCTGGTGTTCCCCGTCAGCGCGCTCGGCCGGTACGTCCGGGAGACCTGACATGGGCATGCCACTCCGCCAGAGCCTGCGCGTCGGCGGGTACGTCCTCAAGAACAAGCTGGCCCGGCGGGACAGGTTCCCGCTGCTGCTCGAACTGGAGCCGCTGTTCGCCTGCAACCTCGCGTGCGCCGGGTGCGGCAAGATCCAGCACCCGGCGGACGTCCTCAAGCAGCGGATGCCGGTCGAGCAGGCGCTGGCCGCCGTCCGCGAGTGCGGCGCGCCGATGGTGTCGATCGCCGGCGGCGAACCGCTCATGCACCCGAAGATCGGCGAGCTGGTCGGCGAGCTGGTCCGGATGCGGCGGTACGTGTTCCTGTGCACGAACGCCGCGCTCATCCCGCGGAAGATCGACCGGTTCGAGCCGTCGCCGTACTTCGCGTGGGCCGTGCACATCGACGGGCTCCGCGAACGGCACGACGCGTCCGTCTGCAAGGACGGCGTGTTCGACGAGGCCGTCGCCGCCATCAGGATGTGCAAGGAGCGCGGGTTCCGGGTCACGACGAACACGACCGTGTTCAACACCGACACCCCGCAGACCGTCATCGAGGTGCTGAACTACCTCAACGACGACCTGGGCGTCGACCAGATGATGATCTCGCCGGCCTACGCGTACGAGAAGGCGCCCGACCAGGAGCACTTCCTCGGCGTCCAGGAGACCCGGTCGCTGTTCCAGAAGGCGTTCGCGAACGGCAACCGGAAGCGCTGGCGGTTCAACCACTCGCCGCTGTTCCTCGACTTCCTGGAGGGGAAGGTCGATTTCCCCTGCACGGCGTGGGCGATCCCGTCGTACTCGCTCAAGGGCTGGCAGCGTCCCTGCTACCTGATGGACGACGGGTACGCCGAGACGTACCGGGAGCTGCTCGAGGACACCGACTGGGACGCCTACGGCCGCGGCCGCGACCCGCGCTGCGCGAACTGCATGGCGCGGAGGTCGTCGATGACGGCGCCGATCGCGGCGGTGAGGGCGTCGGCGTCGTCGACCAGGCCCGGGTCGAGCGAGACGCCGAAGCACAGCTCCCGGGAGACGCCGAGCGCGGCGACGGCGAGGGGCGCGCCGGGCGCGAGCGGGACGACCGGGTAGACGGCGGCGAGCGGGGCGCCCGCCAGGCGCAGCGGGCCGCCCGGCCCCGGCAGGCTCGACACGATGCCCTGCAGGAAGCGCTCGCTGTAGGCGGCGCGGGCGAACCGGGCGTGCAGCGGCACCGGCATCAGCCGGGCCGCCTGGCGCATCACGAACCACGCGGCCAGCGCGCGGGTCCCCGACCGCAGCACCTTGCAGCGGCGGGCGATGTCGGCGAGCCGCGCGGTCTCGGGCATCGCGCCGATCGGCAGGTCGACCATGACGGCGCTGGTGTGGTTGCCCTCCATCGCGCCGCCGGGCGCCCGCATCATCAGCGGGACGGCGACGCGGCAGGTGCCGCGCCCGTCCGCGCCGGGGCGGGCGGCGCGGTGCAGGGCGCCCGCGACCGCGCACAGCACCACGTCCGTCACGCGGACGCCGTGCCGCCGGGACACGTCCCGGACGAGGTCGAGCGGCAGGTGCAGGGTGCCGAAGCGGCGCTCGGGGGTGCCGGCGGCGGGCAGCCGGGCGGGCGGGGCCACGTCGATCGCGAGCTGGCCGAGGCCGACCGCGGTGCCGACGGCCGCGGCGAGCGCCGTCCGGACGCGGCCGCGGCGCGGCCCGGCGGGGGCCGGGTCCTGCGGCGGCTCCATCAGCGCGGCGGCCTGCGCGACGACGCCGACGCCGTCCGCGACGACGTGGTGCATGAGGAACACGACGGCGGTGCGGCCCGGTTCGGCGCCGCGCACCAGCAGCATCCGCCACAGCGGCCGGTCGCGGGGGAACGGCTCGGCCTGCACGCGGGCGATCACCTCGCGCAGCCCGTCCATGCCGTCGACGCGCAGTTCGGCGACGTGCCAGTCCCAGTCGACGGCCGGCTGGTCGCGCCAGACGGGCCGCCGCCAGCGCCCGGCGCCGTGCGGGCGCTGCCGGAACCGGGGCAGCCGGTCCATCCGCTCGGCGACGAGCCGGATCAGGTCGGCGCGGTGCAGCGGGTCGCGGGACGTGTCCAGCATGATGACGCCGCCGGTGTGCTGCGGCGCCCGCTCGGTCTCGACGGCGAGGAAGAACGCGTCCGGGGCGCGGACGCGCTCGGCCGACGGGCGCGCGAGCCGCTCGGCCGCGTACACCGACACGGCCACGAGCGGGACGGCGGCGAGCGCGTCCACCACGAAGTGGTTCGCGGTCGCCATGATGACGTACCCGGTCACGATGATGTGGACGGTATTGACGGCCTGCACCGACCGGTGCGCCTTCACGCGCGCGAGCTCGACGCCGACCCACAGCGTCCACGCCATGTGCAGGGACGGCAGCGCGGCGAACCGGTCGGCGTGCTCGACCAGCGGCGAGCCCCACGACCCCCAGGTGCCGCCGAGCCGGACGGTGTCGACGAAGCCGAGGTCGGGCATCAGCCGGGGCGGCATCACCGGGTACAGCGCGAAGCACGCGAGCGCGATGACGTTGAGCAGGACGAACGCGGTGCGGGCCGTCCGGTACCGGTCGGGGTGGCGCACGAACAGCCAGACGAGCAGCGCCAGGGCGCTCGCCACGTAGGTGATCGCGTACTCGTAGTTGGCCAGGACCCGGACGAGGGACTGGTCCGCGAGCCACTCGTTGAGGGTGAGCTCCACGTCGAGGTGCAGCGCCCGCTCGATGTCGTACAGCGTCTCCCCGTGTGCGCGCGCGAGCCGCGTCCGAGGCTCTTCGGGCAGCATCGCCACGAGCAGGTACAGCGCGAACAGCGCGAGCCCCAGCAGCACCTCGCCGAAGGCGTGGGCGCGGGCGGCGCCGCCCCGGGTCAGGACCGCATCGCGCGCCGTCACGGCTCCGTCTGTCCCCATCGTCCCCCCACAATCCGCCTGTTACCCAGGTTTTCCGAGGTCAGACGGCCGTGACCGGAATCGGGGATCTTGTCCGCCGGCGGGCCCGGACGGACGACCGGGCGGGCCGGCGCGGGATTCCGCGGGAACGAACTGGCCGTACCGTACGTCTTCGATATATCGTTGTCGTATCGCGAGAGCTCAAAGAGAGATCTCAGAAGGCGGTGAAGAACATGCGTCACATGCACGGAGGACCGTGGGGCAGGGGCGGCATGCCGGGCTTCGGCCCGCTGTTCGGCGGCGGGCCCGGGCCCGGCCCGTGGGGCCCGCCCGGCTTCGGTCCCGGCGGGCCCGGCGGCCCCGGTCCGCGCCCGCCGTGGGCGCACGGCCGGCGCGGCGGCCCGTGGGGCCGCGGGGCCAAGGCCCGCAAGGGCAACGTCCGCGCGGCGATCCTCGCGCTGCTCGCCGAGGAGCCGCGCAACGGCTACCAGATCATCCAGGAGATCGCCGAGCGCAGCGAGCACGCCTGGCGGCCCAGCCCGGGCGCCGTCTACCCGGCCCTTCAGCAGCTCGCCGACGAGGGGCTGATCGCCGGTGAGGAGGCCGGCGGCCGCCGCGCCTACCGGCTCACCGACGCGGGCCGCGCCCACGTCGAGGAGCACGCCGACGACCTGCGCGAGCCGTGGGCGGCGATGTCGTGGGACTTCGGCGAGGGCGTGCCCGAGCTGTTCAAGCAGGCCGCGCAGACGGGAGCCGCGGTCATGCAGGTCGTCCACTCGGGCCGCCCCGAGCAGCTCGACCGGGCGCGGGACGTCCTGTCCCGGGCGCGCCGCGACCTGTACCGGATCCTCGCCGACGACGCCGACCCGGGCCCGGACGCAGCGGAGGAGGGGCCGTGAGCGACATGACCCGCACCGGCGACCCACGCACCGGAACGCCGCTCGACGGGCTGCGCATCGGCGACACCGAGCGGGACGCGGTCGTGGTCGCGCTGCACGACCACTTCGCCGCGGGCCGGCTCGACCGCGGGGAGCTCGACGAGCGCATGGACGCCGCGCTGGCCGCGAAGACGCGCGGCGACCTGCGCGCGCTCGTCCGGGACCTGCCGCCGCCGCACGGCCTCCCCGAGGCCGCGGAGGACCGGCCCCGCCCCGCGCCCGTCCCCGGGCGGGTGCCGTGGGGCCGCCCGGGCCTGATGCACGCGGACCCGCACCGCATGCACCGGCAACGCATGCACGAGCACCGCATGCACTGGCACAGGCACGCGCACGGGCACGGGCCGCCGTCCCCGGCGTTCCCGCTGCTGCTCGGCGTGTTCCTCGTCCTGACGTTCACGGTCGGCGCGGGCACGGGCCTCCTCGCCGTCCTCGGGATCGCGATGGCGGTGTGGCTCGCGCGGGCGGTCCGCGTCGCCGCGACCCTCCGGCGCTAGCGTCAGGCGGCCGAAAGGGGGGTGCAGGGGGCCGGGACGGCGTCGCGGAGCGCGCGCAGCCCCGGGTCGACGATCGGGTTGCCGCGCCCGCCGCGCCGGACGCAGGTCAGCAGGCGGCGCGGCGGCGACGTGCCGACCGGCGGGACCCGGACGGCCCCCTCCACCGGCCCGCCGGCCAGCCGCGCGGAACCCCGCGCGGCGAATATTGCACGGTGTCATGCGGAAATGTGAAAAACGGCAACGATCGTGGCTGTGCAGACTGCCGTCATTACTCAGTGCAGCACGGAACCACGCCCCACGATCGTCTCCCGGCACCTCACCAGCGACTGCCTCGTCGTGTGGACGCGCTGTTCCTGCGGGCGCCTGCGCATGGACCTCGTGCCGGACGGGCCCGGCGAATCGCGCCTGTCCGCCGGGCCCTGTCCGCACCCGCCCTCCGGCTAGCGGAGGGCGGCGGCCTCCGCGGCGAGCCCGCGGATCCTGTCCCAGTCGCCGGACCGGACGGCGTCCGCCGGGGTCAGCCACGTCCCGCCGACGCACCCGACGTTCGGCAGCGCGAGGTAGTCGGCGGCGTTGCCGGGCTTCACCCCGCCGGTCGGGCAGAACCGGACCTGCGGGAGCGGCCCGTTCAGCGCCTTCAGGTACGGGATGCCGCCGGCGGGCTCGGCCGGGAAGAACTTCATCGCGGTGACGCCCGCCTCGAGCAGCGCGATCGCCTCCGAGGCGGTCGCGGCGCCCGGCAGGAACGGCAGGCCCGTCGCGGCCATCGCGGTCTGGAGGCGCTCGGTGCAGCCGGGGCTGACCAGGAAGCGGGCGCCCGCGGCGGCCGAGCGCTCGGCGTCGTCCGGGCGGACGACCGTCCCGGCGCCGACGACCGCGTCCGGGACCTCCGTCGCGATCCGCGTGATCGCCTCGATCGCGGCCGGCGTCCGCAGCGTCACCTCGATCGCCGGCAGGCCGCCCGCGACGAGCGCGCGCGCCAGCGGCACGGCGGCGTCGGCGTCGTCCAGGACGACGACGGGGATGACGGGCGCGAGGTCGAACAGGTCTTCGGCGTTCAAGCGGTCTCCAAGGGTCGTGCGGGTTCGGGAGCGGTCTGCGCCAGCCGCAGGGCGGCGCCGACCAGCGCCGGTCCGGGGTGGACGATCAGTGCCGTCGGGATCGCGCGCAGGTACCCCTCGACGGGAGGCTTCCCCTCGAACCGGGCGCGGAACGCGCTCTCCTTCAGGACGTCGGCGATGCGCGGCAGGATCCCGCCGCCGAGGTAGACGCCGCCCGTCGCGCCGATCGTCAGCGCGACGTTGCCGGCGAGCGAGCCGAGCAGCCCGCAGAACATCGCGAGGGTCTGCGCGCAGCGGGCGTCCGCCTTGCGCTCGACGATCTGCGCGGGCGTCACCGGCTCGGCCCGGACCCCGTCGATGATCGCGAGGTAGCGGTGGATGCGGGCGAGGCCGTCCCCCGACAGCAGGAACTCGGCGGTCGCGGCGCCGCGCTCGGCGCGCAGCAGCCGGACGACCTCGACCTCCCGGTCGGTCCCGGCGGGCGCGTCGACCTGGCCGCCCTCCCCCGGCAGCGGCAGCCAGCCGCCGCCCGGCGCCGGGACGAGCCCGCCGACGCCGAGGCCGGTGCCGGGGCCGACGACCGCGAGCGGGCCGTCCGCCGCCGGGTACCGGTCGCCGACCGGGACCAGGTCGTCGGCGGCCAGCCGGGGCAGCGACATCGCGAGGCCCGCGAAGTCGTTGACGATCTCCAGGTGCGGCAGGCCGAGGCGTTCGCGCACGTCCTCGGGGGTGCCGACGGGCCAGTTCGCGTTCGTCAGGTGGAACGTCCCGCCGGTGACGGGCCCCGCGACCGCCAGGCACGCGGCGGACGGCCGCACGCCCGGGGCGTGCCGGGACAGGTACGCCGCCGCGGCGGCCGCGAGGTCGGCGTGCTCGCGGGTGGGCAGCGCGCGGACGTCGCGGGGCGCGCCGTCCGGGCCGTCCACGAGCGCGAACCGCGCGTTCGTCCCGCCGATGTCGCCGACGAGCCAGGGAGCGCTCACCGGAACACCCCGGCGCCGCGCTCCGCCGGGCCGACCGCCGCGCGGAAGGCCGCGAACAGCTCGCGTCCGGTGCCCCACCCGCGGTCGGGGTCGGGCACGCCCCCCTCCGGCTCCCGCGCGGCGAACTCCTCGTCGGGCACCAGCACCTCGAGCAGGCCCTTGTCGGCGTCGAGCCGGACGACGTCGCCGTCCCGGACGCGCGCGAGCGGGCCGCCCGCGGCCGCCTCGGGCGACGCGTGGATCGCGGCGGGCACGGCCCCCGACGCGCCCGAGAGCCGCCCGTCCGTCACCAGCGCGACCTTGTGGCCGCGGTCCTGCAGGACGCCGAGCGGCGTGATCAGCCGGTGCAGTTCGGGCATCCCGTCGGCGCGCGGGCCCTGCAGCCGGACGACCGCGACGACGTCCCGGTCGAGCTCCCCCGCGGCGAACGCGTCCTGCAACCGCTCCTGCGACTCGAAGACCCGTGCCGGGGCCTCGACCGCCCGGTGCTCGGGCCGGACCGCGGACACCTTGACCACCGCGCGGCCCAGGTTGCCGCGGACCGTCCGCAGGCCGCCGTGCGTGTCGAACGGCTCCGCGACGGGGCGCAGGACGGCCGGGTCGCCCGTGGCGGCGGGGCCGTCCTCCCAGACGACGCGGCCGCCGTCGAGCCGCGGCACCTTCCGGTACTCGGCGAGGGTGGCGCCGCCGACCGTGCGGGCGTCCTCGTGCAGCAGCCCGGCGTCGATCAGCTCGCCGATGAGGAACGCGGTGCCGCCCGCGGCGTGGAAGTGGTTGATGTCGGCCGTGCCGGACGGGTACAGCTGCGTGAGCATCGGGGTGACCTGCGACAGCTCGTCGAAGTCGTCCCAGGTCAGCTCGATGCCCGCGGCGGCGGCCATCGCGGGCAGGTGCAGCGTGTGGTTCGTGGAGCCGCCGGTCGCGAGCAGCGCGACGATCGCGTTGGCGAACGCGCGCTCGTCCAGCATCTCGCCGACCGGGGTGTACTCGTCGGCGAGGTCGGTGATCTGCAGGACGCGGCGCCCGGCGGCGGCGGTGAGCCCCTCGCGCAGGTCGGTGCCCGGCGGGACGAAGCTCGCGCCCGGCAGGTGCAGGCCCATGACCTCCATGAGGAGCTGGTTGGAGTTCGCGGTGCCGTAGAAGGTGCAGGTGCCCGGCGAGTGGTAGGACGCGGCCTCCGCGGCGAGCAGCTCGTCGCGGCCGATCTCCCCGGCGGCGTAGCGCTTGCGGACCTTCGCCTTCTCCGCGTTCGGCAGCCCGGACGCCATCGGCCCGGCGGGCACGAGGACCGCAGGCAGGTGCCCGAACGACAGCGCGCCGATCACGAGCCCGGGGACGATCTTGTCGCAGACCCCGAGCAGCAGCATGCCGTCGAACATGTCGTGCGAGAGGGCCACCGCCGTCGCCATCGCCACCACGTCCCGGCTGAACAGCGACAGCTCCATGCCCGCGCGGCCCTGCGTGATGCCGTCGCACATGGCCGGGACGCCGCCCGCGAACTGCGCGGTGCCGCCCGCCCGGCGGATCGCGGCCTTCAGGACGTCCGGGTAGTCCTTGAGCGGCTGGTGCGCCGACAGCATGTCGTTGTAGGACGACACGATCGCGATGTTGGGCGTGACGTCGCCGCGCAGCCACAGCTTGTCCTGGACGCCGCACGCCGCGAAGCCGTGCGCGAGGTTCGCGCACCCCATGCCGCCGCGCACCGGGCCCTCCGTACGGGCGTCGCGGATCCGGCCCAGGTACTCCTCGCGGCGGTCGGCGCTCCGCTCCGCGATGCGCCGCGTCACCTCTGCCAGCACGGGATGCACAGCCATTCGATGCTCCAGACGGGGGGATGGACAGGGGAAGCCCGTTTCGAAAACTACCGAGACATAAGCTGTGCGCACAACCCACTTAGAAAGTCTGACTTACAAAAGTCTTCGAGGTTTCACCAACTGGACGCACCGAAGACCCGCGTGCTTGACTGGCCGGATGCCCGTCACCCCGGCCACGACCGGCGACGTGCTCCGCCTCATCCGCGAGCACGGCGTCGACACCCGCGCGGACATCGCGCGCCACACCGGACTGTCGCGTCCCACCGTGGCGTCCCGCGTCGCCGACCTCATCGGCCGCGGCCTCGTGGTGGAGCGCGCCGACGGACCGTCCACCGGCGGCCGTCCCCCCGCCCGCCTGCGGTTCCACGCGGCCGGCGGGGCGGTCCTGGTCGCCAACCTCGGCCAGTCCCGCGGGCAGCTCGCCGTCTGCGACCTCGCCGGGACGATCCTCGCCCGCGCCGACGGGCCCCCGGCCGACGTCTCCCCCGACACCACCATCCCGAACCTGCTCGACCTGTGGTGCGCGCTCCTCAAGGACGCGGGCGTCCCGGCCGAGGCCGTCCGGGGCGTCGGCCTCGGCGTCCCGGACGCCGTCGAGCACGTCGCGGGCCGCTGGGACGCCGTCGAGATCGGCCCGCGCGTCCGCGCGCGGTTCGACGTCCCCGCCTACCTCGACAACGAGGTCAACGCGGCCGCCCTCGGCGAGCACCAGGCGCACCCGGGCGTGGACGACCTGCTGTTCGTGAAGATCTCCACCGGCATCGGCGCCGCGATCATCGCGGGCGGCGCCATCCAGCGCGGCGCGCTGGGCGCGGCCGGGGAGATCGCGCACGTGCCCGTCCCGACCGAGACCGAGCGGCCGTGCCGCTGCGGCAACGTCAACTGCGTCGAGGCGGTCGCGGGCGGCGCCGCGCTGCTCGCCCGCTCGCCCGCCGCCGACCTGCCCGCCCTCGCCGCGCTGGCCCGCGCCGGCGACCCCGCCACCGTCGCGCTGCTGCGCGACGCGGGCCGCCGCATCGGCGAGGTCGTCGCCACCGCCGTCAACCTGCTGAACCCCGCGGTCGTCGTGCTCGGCGGCGACCTCGTCGGCGCGGACGAACCGCTCATCGCGGGCCTGCGGGAGATCGTCTACCGCCGCGCCACGGGCCTGGCCACCCGCAGCCTGCGCATCGAGCCCGCCCGCCTCGGCGAGACCGCCGGCCTGACCGGCTGCGCCGCGATGGTCCTCGGCAAGATCCTCTCCCCCACCGCCGTCGACGCCGCGACCTGAGCGGCGGCCGCCGTCAGGGCGCTTCGGCGTCCGGCCGGTCGGCGTCCCAGCGCAGGCCGGACTCCGTTCCCGCCTCCGCCGGCGGCCGGGAGTCTTGGTCGACGAACCATTCGGGGCGGCCGAGGCGGTCGCGCCGGACGCCGGCGGCCGCGGTGCGGTTGCGGCCCTCGGGGTCGACCGAGTCCAGCTCTTCCTCGATGTGCGTCTCGATCAGGTCCAGCGGGGACACCCCCGCCTCGGCGGCGTCCCGCCGCAGCGCGTCGACGTAGTCCGCCAGGACGTCCTCGGGGAGGACGAGACGTGGCCGCCGGTGGAGCGGCCGCCCGGCGCGGGCGGTCACCTCGTAGACGCCGGGCGCCGCCCCGGTGACGGTGTACCCGAGGCGGCGGAGCCGGGCGACGAGACCGGCGGCCACGTCCATCAGCAGTGCGACCCGGACGGATAGCTCGTGATGATGTTGTTGTTGCTGCCGACGACCATCTTGAAGATCTGCTGGCGCACGACCTGATTGGTCCGGATGTTCCGGAGGTACAGGACCCGCGAGTAGCACGACTTTCCGCCGCTGTGCTTCGACCTGTCGGGATCGGAGGTGTTGTGGCTCATCGCGAGGTCGGCGATGTCCCGCCAATTCTGGTACGTCCCGGCCGCCATGCGCTCGAAGTCGCCCCTGTGGCGCCACAGGATGTGCCGGTACCCCCAAGTCGGGGACGAACTGTGCTTCGGGCCGCCGCAGCGCAGCGCGAAGTCGACGACGCGGTTCTTGGTGAACAACCGCACCAGCTTCTGCGGGTCGGTGTTGCGCCCGCAGGCGCCCCACGGCGGCGCCGCCTGCACCTGGACCCGCCCCGCCTCCGACGCCGGGCTCGCCGCCCACGCCAGCCGATCGCCCGACGAAGGCGCGGCCTGCGCCGGCGCCGCACCGGCCGTGCCGACAATGGCGGCGACGACGGATGCGCAGAAAAGTTTGGCTCGCATGCGCGACATCGTATATTGCACTCCCTGCCATTCGACACCCACTTTCCGCTGCACTCGCAAAACGTGGGGATAAGTGAGTTTCCAAGCAAGTCGAATGGGAACAAAATAATAAATCCAGGCAATGTCGCTAGAAATACGTCGATCACCGTCGACCGCCGGCCGTCCGGCTCGTCGCCGGCCTCGCCTCCGCGAGGGGCCGTCCGCGGGGCGGCTTCGCCCGCGAGGCGACCGGCACGGCCCGCGCCCCCGGCCGATCCCGGCCGGGACCGCTCCGGTAACTTCATCGACGTCCCCGCCCCGTTCGCATTAACCTGATCAAGCAGTGTCACAACGAGGTCAGGGGCGGTGCATGGACTCGTTCTTCCCGGCGGTGCCGTCGGGCTCCGGCACTCCCGCGGCACGAGGCGGCGGCGGCCTCACCGGGCGCGCCGCGCCCGGTGTCCACCGGCCGGGCGAGATGTCGCTCGGCGGCGACGGCACCCGCACGCAGCACTGGGAGAGCATCGGCCCCCGCACCCGCCGGCGCCTGGCCGAACTGTCGGGCACCGCCATTGACTGGTTCGCCAACGTCGACGGGTCGAGCGGTGACGGCCGCAGCTACGCCGTCACCTTCGGGGAGTCGGGCCTGTCGATCGCCGAGCCCCGCGTGAACACCGACCACCGCCCGGTCTACGCGATCTCGTCCTTCCAGTTCGCGCCGGGCTCCCTGCGGCACGTCCAGGTGCACCACCGTCCCGGGCCCCGCGCGGCCGGGCCGTCCGCCCCCGGGGAGGCGCCCCCGGACCTCGGCCTGACCCGCCTGGCCCGCGGCGTGCTCGGCAACCTGCCGCCGCAGGCGCAGGAACTGCTCCAGGCCCCCTTCCTCTCCGGCCGGCAGGTCCAGAGCAACGACTGGTACTACCAGGGGTTCGAGCACCGCTTCGACGTCTTCTTCTTCTACCTGGCCGGCGCGAAGGACGTGACGGTCGCCGCCGGATCCATGATCGTCCCGGCGGGTCACACCCCCGCCACCGCGCACTGGACGCTCACCTGCTACCGGGCCTCGGTGGCACGAAGGATCGGCCGCTGACCTTGTCCACCCTGTTCGGCGAACTGCAGGGCAACGACGCCTACGAGATCCTGGGCGTCCGCCCGGACGCCTCGGCGGACGAGATCCGGCGGGCCTGGCGGAAGCAGGCGAGCGCGCACCACCCCGACCGGGTCACCGACCCGGAGGCCAAGGCCGCGGCCGAGGACCGCCTCCGCCTGATCAACGCCGCCCGCGACGTCCTCACCACCCGGCGCGCGGCCTACGACGGCGCGCGCCGCGGCCCCGCGGCGGACCGCCCGGAGGCGGACGGCCCCGGCGTCCACGACCCGTGGGAGGAGGCCGAGGAGGTCGCCGAGGACCCCTGGGACACCGCCGCGCCCGGGACGCCCGCCACCGGAGCGCCGAACGACCCGTGGGCGGGCGCGTACGCGGGACGCCGCCCCCCGCCGCCTCCCTAC
>NZ_QHJN01000145.1:0-20562 GCF_003947565.1 Actinomadura sp. WAC 06369
GCGCTGGGGGTTGGACGAGAGGGTGCACTGACCCGGAGCCGCGAGGGTGTCTGGTGGGGCGGGGGCTCGGGCGCACGCGTACGCGCTGCCACGTTGTCGACGGTGCGGTGGTAGGGTTCGTTCCACGGCGGTCCCCGGTTTCCGGATCGTGGGGTCGGGGGAGTCCGGGCCGGCGCCGCCCTTCCCCCGACCCCACGATCCGGAAACCGAGGACCGACGTTGAACGAACCCTCCACCCGCACCTTCGGCAACGAGGACGCGCTGCCGCGGGTGCCGCTGCCCGCGCTCGACGAGACCCGCGAGCGGTTCCTGCGCTGGTGCGCGCCCCTGCTCACCGCGGACGAGCTCGCACGGACCGAGGCGGCGCTGGACGAGTTCGTCCGCCCGGACGGGCCGGGGCGGCGGCTGCACGCGGAACTCGAACGGTACGACCGGAGCGAGGGCGTGCACAGCTGGCTCGACACGTTCTGGCCGTACCGGTACCTGGGGCGCCGCGACCGCATCGCGCTCAACGCGAACTTCTTCTTCCTGTTCGGCGACTCCGGGGAGACGCAGGCCGCGCGGGCGGCCGGGCTGATCGCGGGCGCGCTGGACTACAAGCTGCGGCTGGACGACGAGCGGGTGCCGCCGGTCGTGCAGCGGGGGCGCCCGCTGTCGATGGAGCAGAACAAGTTCCTGTTCTCGACGACGCGGATCCCCGGGCCCGAGCAGGACACCGTCCGCGCCCCCTACAGCGACGCGTGGCCGGGGCCGTCGACCGCACGGCACATCGTCGTGTTCTTCCGCGGGAACATGTTCCGGATGGACGTGATCGGCCCGGACGGCCGCCCGCACACGCTCGACGAGCTCGCCGCGGGCCTCGGGACGGTCCTGAAGGCGGAGCCGTCGCCGGAGCCGTCCCCGGGGCACCTGACGACGAAGGCGCGGGCCGAGTGGGCGGCGAGCCGGGACGCGCTGCTCGCCCTCGACCCCCGCAACGGGCGCGCCCTCGACACCGTGGAGACCGCCCTGTTCTGCGTCTGCCTCGAGGACTTCGCGCCCGCGTCGGCGCAGGAGGCGTGCGACGACCTGCTGCACGGCGACAGCGCGAACCGCTGGTTCGACAAGGCGGTCTCGTTCGTCGTCTTCGGGGACGGGACGGCCGGCATCAACGTGGAGCACTGCGGGCTGGACGGCACGACGATCCTCAGCTTCGTGGACGCGCTGCTCGGCGAGCCCGCGGCGGAGCAGTCGCGGCGGTCGGGCGCCCGCGGCCAGGGCCTCCCGGCGGTCGAGCCGATCGAGTTCGTCCTCGACGACGCCCTGCGCGCGGACGTCCGGGCGGCGGGCGCGGCGTTCGCCGACTACGCCGCCGCGACCGCGACGGCCTGCGTCCCGTTCGACGACTTCGGCTCGCGGGACGCGAAGGCCCTCGGGATGTCGCCGGACGCGTTCGTCCAGATGGCGTACCAGCTCGCGCACAAGCGCGCGAAGGGCCGGATCGGCGCGACGTACGAGTCGATCGCGACGCGGCAGTACCGGCGGGGCCGCACGGAGGCGATGCGGGTCGTGACGCCGGAGGTGCTGCGGTTCGTCGAGGCCATGGACGACCCGGACGCGGGGGCGGACGCCCGCCGGGACGCGTTCCGCGCCGCCGCCGACGCGCACGTCCGGCGCGCGAAGGAGTGCCAGTCGGGGCGGGCGCCGGAGCAGCACCTCTGGGAGCTGCAGCTCATCGCGAAGCGGCGGGGGGACACCGAGCCGCTGCCGCTGTTCGACTCCCCCGGCTGGACCGTCATGCGGGACGACTACCTGAGCACCAGTTCGGCGCCGTCGACGAACATCCGGTACTTCGGGTTCGGGTCGACGAGCGAGCAGTGCATCGGCGTCGCGTACGTCCTGCTCCCGGACCGGTTCAACCTGTACCTGAGCACGCCGCGCCCGGTCGCGGACGCGATGTACGACTTCGCCGACCGCCTCCGCGACGCCGTCCGGGAGCTGCGGGAGCTGCTGTCCGGCTGACGCTCAGTGCCCCGGGCGCGCCGCCCGGGGCACCCGCCGGACCGGGTACAGCCAGCGCCGCAGCGCCCGGCTCAGCGCCGGCATGACGAGCAGGGTGAGCAGCGGGACGACGATCGCGGGGAACAGCAGGGCCTTCAGCGGCAGCGGCCAGTCCTGCGCGAGCGGGGTGACGAACGCCTGGAGCAGCAGGCTGAGCGGGTAGACGGCGCAGAACGTCACGGCGATCATCTTCGCCTTCGACGGGGCCGGCACCGACTCGCCCGGCAGGCTGAACCAGGTCTCGAGCCCGGTGGTGCGGTGCGAGTGCTCCTCGGCGATGCCGCCGAGCCGCTCGAACAGGTCGCGCCGCTCGGGCGAGTCGAGCCAGCCGTCGAGGCTCTCCTGGTCGTCGAACCGGACGACCGTGTAGTACCGGTGCCGCCGGCCTTCGGCGCGCAGCCACGTCGCGTCCTCGTGCCCCGGGTAGCGGCCCGCGGCCTCGCGGAGCGACTCCGTCCACCGCTCGAAGTCGCGCTCGCGGCCCGGCGCGACGTCCCAGGTGAACACGACCGTCACCGGCTCCCGTCCGCGCTGCTCCATCCCAGGAGCCTCACCGCTGCCGCCCTTTCCATGCACGACCGCGCCGGCGGAGGCGGTCCGGGCCCGGGCCCCGGACCGCCTCCGCCGCGGGGCGGCGCGCGGCCGCGTCAGGTACCGACGAGCGCCTCGGTCGGGGAGAGGCGGGACGCCCGGACCGCCGGGTACAGGCCCGCCGCCGCGCCGATGAGGAGCGTGGCGAGGACGCCGCCGCCGACCGCCCAGGCGGGCACCACCACCGGCCAGCCCTGGTACAGGGCGTAGACCGCGGTGATCAGCCCGCCGATGAGCGCGCCGCCGAGGCCGCCGAGCGCGGACAGCAGCAGCGACTCGGTGAGGAACTGCGTGCGGACCTGGCCGCGGGTCGCGCCCAGCGACCGGCGCAGGCCGATCTCCGCGCGCCGCTCCAGCACCGAGATGACCATGGTGTTGGCCACCCCGACGCCGCCGACCAGCAACGCGACCGCGCCGACGCCCAGCAGCAGCCCGGTGAACGCCTCGCCCGCGGCCTGCCGCGCGGCGAGCGCGTCGGACGGGCGCGACACCTCGACCTCGTTGGGCGCCTCCGGGTTCGCGGTGGGCCCGAGCACGCCGCGGACGTCCTCGACGGCGACGTCTCGCGACCGGGTGTAGACGGTCGTGGCGTGCCCGTCGAAGCCGAGTTCGGACGCCGCGACCGGCCAGCCGACCAGCGCGGCGGTGTCCAGCTCGGGCGCCAGCCCGGCCGGTTCCAGGATGCCGATGACGGTGAAGTACTCGCCGCCGATCAGCACCTGGACGTCCGGTCCGGCGCGGCCGACGCCGAGCCGCCCGGCGGCCTTCGCGCCGAGGACGGTCGCCGGGTAGCGGCCCGTCGCGTCGTTCAGCCAGACGCCGTCGGCGAGTTCGGCGCCGACGGCGGCGCGCAGGTCGGTGCGCGCCGCGTACGCGGCGATGCCCTTGGTGTCGCTCTCCGGGATCTTCGCGGTCCGGTACACGCCCACGTCGTCGAGCAGGCCGATCGCCGACACCTCCCGGACGGGCGCGATCCGCCCGACCATCGCCTCGGCCTCCAGCGGGAGCTGCGCGTCCTCCCCGGTCATGGTGCTGCCGGGCGCCACGGTGAGCAGGTTGGTGCCGAGCGCGTCGAGGGCGCGGTCCAGCTCCGCCCGCGACGACGACGACACGCCGACGACGGCGACCATCGCGGCGATGCCGATCGCGATGCCGAGCGCGGACAGGAACGCCCGCATCGGCCGCGTCCGCAGCCCGACCGCGCCGGTCCGGACGACGTCGCGCGGCCGCATCCGGGCGGGCCGCAGGGCCGTGCCGTCCGCCATCAGGCCACCTCCGCGGGGTCGGCCGCGGAGTCGGACCGGACGCGGCCGTCGCGCATCCGGACCCGCCGCGGCAGCGCGGCCGCGATCTCCCGGTCGTGGGTGATGACGACGACGGTGGTCCCGGCGGCGTTCAGCTCGCGCAGCAGCGCCATCACCCCGTCGCCCGAGACGGAGTCGAGCGCGCCCGTCGGCTCGTCCGCCAGCAGCAGCGCCGGCTCCCCGGCGACGGCCCGCGCGATCGCGACCCGCTGCCGCTCGCCGCCGGACAGCTCGTGCGGCTCGTGGTCGAGGCGGTGCCCGAGCCCGACGCGTTCGAGGGCCGCCGCCGCGCGGTCCCGGCGGGCGCCGAGCCGCAGCCCCGTGTACAGCAGGCCGTCGGCGACGTTGTCGAGCGCGCGCGTCCCGGCCGCCAGGTGGAACTGCTGGAAGACGAACCCGATGGCGGACGCCCGCAGCGCCGACAGCTTCGCGTCCGGGAGCCGCCCCACGTCGTGCCCGCCGATGCGGACGGTGCCGGACGTGGGCCGGTCGAGGGTGCCGAGCACGTTCAGCATCGTCGACTTGCCCGACCCGGACGGCCCGACGATCGCGACGAGCTCGCCCGCCGCGACGCGCAGGGACACCCCGCCGAGGGCCCGGACGCCGCCGGGGTACTCCTTCGTCACGTCCCGCAGCTCGATCACTCGGGGACCCCCACGACCGTGCCCTCGGTGATGCCGGGCCCGGAGATCTCGACGTTCCCGCCCGCGAACAGGCCGGTCTCGACGGGGACGAACGCCGCCGCGCCGTCCTTGACGACCTCCACGCCGAACCCGCCCTCGCTCAGCGCGACCAGCGCCGTCACCGGGACGGTCAGGACGTTCTCCTTCTGCCCGGCGGTGAACGTGACGTCGGCGGACGCGAGCGCGTAGCCGGCGGCGGCCTTCGCGGCCTCGCCGGAGTCGAGCCACACGGTCACCTCCACCTTCGTGGCCGGCTCCTCGCCCTGCCCGCCCGGGTCGATCACGGTGGTGGCCTCGTCGATCTCCGCCCGGACCGGCTCGCTCTCCGGCAGGGTGACCTCGACCTCCGCGCCCTTCTTCGCCATCCGCTGCTCGGACGTCTCGAGCTCGGCGGTGACGGCCTTCGCGGTCCCGGTGTAGTCGAGCACCTTCGTGCCGGGCCCGACCCGCGCGCCGACGCTCGCCTGCAGGCCGTCCACCCGGACGGCGCCGCGCGCGAACACCACCCGTCCGGGCTCGACGGTCCCGGTCTCCTCGACGCCGATGTCCTCCTGCCACTCCCGGACGGCCGCGGCGGTCGCGGTCGAGTACGCGTCGTCCACCGTGAACCCGCCGTAGCCGAGGGCGCTCAGGTTCTTCTCGAACCGCTCGACGTCCGCGCCCTCGGTGCCGGTCCGCAGCGGCCGGTAGGCGGGCTTCGACCCGTACATGAGGACCACCGGGTCGCCGTCCACCTCGTACAGCTCCTGCCCGCGCTCGATCTCCGACCCGCTCTCGGGCAGGTCGGTCAGGGTGCCCTTGAGTCCGGCGGCGGCGGTGGAGACCGGGCCGTACCCGAGTTCGCCGTCCACGGTCTCGGTGTCCTTGAGCGTCTGCCGGACGACCTGGGCGGTGTGCGCCGGCAGCCCGGTCGCCGCCGCCTCGCCCGTCCGGCCGCCGCCGTCCAGCGCGACGAACGCGCCGCCTCCGCCCGCGGCGGCGACGGCCGCCGCGGCGAGCGCGATCCGCAGCCGCGGCCCGCGGCGGCGGGACCCGCGCCGCCCGGCGGCGCCGCCGTCCGCCGCGGCCCGCTTCGCGGCCTTCGCGGCCTTCCGCGCCTTCCTGCCGGGCTTCCCGTCCGGTTCCCGGACGGCCCGCGCGTCCGGCCCCGGGGCGGCGGGCGCGTCTCCGTTCGAGGCGGGCGCGTCGCCGTTCGGGGCGGGCGCGTCCCCCGGCGGGGCGGCCGGGCGGTCCGGACGGCCGCCGACCGCGGGACCGCCCCTCACTGCGGCCCGCCCTTCCGGGCGCCCTGCAGCAGCTCCTGGCACTTCTGCTGCGCGTCCTCGAGGTCGGGGTCCTCACCGACCTCCGCGTCGATCCGGATGCCGCGCTGGTTCGGCTTCGGGTCGGGGAACGCCTCGACGCCGTTCTCCCGCATGCACTCGGCGTGCTTGCGGGCGCGCTCCTGGTCCTCGGCGCTGGGCGCCCCGCCGCCCTGCGCCATCGGGTTCAGCTCGCGGCACGCCTCCTGCGCCTTCTCCATGGTCGCCTTGTCGACGCCCTTCGCGTTCAGCTTCAGGCCCCCGCCGGGCTTCGGGTCCTCCATCTGCACGCCGTTCTCGCGCATGCACTGGGCGAACTTCACGCCCATCTCCTCCGGGCCGAGGCTCGGCCGGGAGGAGGCGCCGGCGCCGGCGGCCTCGCCCCCGGCCGACGCCACGCCGGCGCCGTCCTCGCCGTCCCCTCCGCAGCCGGTCAGCGCCAGGGCGAAGGCCAGCGGCAGCGCCGCGAGTACGCCGCGGGTCCGCAGTCGCATCAGTCTCGTCTCCTCGTTCCGCGACCGGAGCGGTTCCGGCCGGACGAGAGGCGATGCAACCGGGCCGGGCGTTTCCCCTGCGTTTCCTGTGCCCTGCGTTTCCTGTGGCCGCGATCCCGTTCCTTACGGAAAGGAAACGCGGCGCCCAGCACGATGGCTCTGACCGGACGAGCGAAGGGCGGCGCATGCGGGTGCTGGTGGTGGAGGACGAGCGGCTGCTCGCCGACGCGATCGCGGAGTGGCTGCGGGGCGAGGCGCACGCCGTCGACCTCGCCTACGACGGGGCGGCGGCGCTCGAACGGGTCCACGTCAACGACTACGACGTCGTCGTCCTGGACCGGGACCTGCCGCTGGCGCACGGCGACGACGTCTGCCGCGCGATCGTGCGGTCGGGGGCGTCCGCGCGGGTGCTGATGCTGACGGCCGCGGCCGAGGTCACCGACCGGGTGGACGGGCTGGGCCTCGGCGCCGACGACTACCTCACCAAGCCGTTCGCGTTCCCGGAGCTGGCCGCGCGGGTGCTGGCGCTCGGCCGCCGGTCGCGCCCGGCGGCGCCGCCGACGCTGCGGCGGGCCGGGATCGCGCTGGACCCGGCGCGCCGGGAGGTGTTCCGGGACGGCCGGTACGTGCCGCTCGCGAAGAAGGAGTTCGCGGTGCTCGCGGAGCTGCTGCGCGCCGACGGCGGCGTCGTGTCCGCGGAGCGGCTGCTGGAGAAGGCGTGGGACGAGCACACCGACCCGTTCACCGGCGCGGTGCGGCTCACGATCCTCAAGCTGCGGCGCAAGCTCGCCGACCCGCCGGTCATCGAGACGGTCAAGGGAGTGGGGTACCGGATCCCGTGAGAACGCGGACGAGAGCGGGGGCGGGGACGGGGGCCGGGCGGCACATCACGCTGCGGGCCCGGCTGACGCTGACGTACGGCGGCCTGTTCCTGCTCGCCGGGCTGACGCTCCTCGGCGTCACCTACGCGCTGTTCACCCAGGAGCTGTCCCGGTCGGGAGACACCCGGTACCTCGCCAAGGTGTCCGCCCCGCCGACGGCGGGCGCGCAGAGCGGCGCCGAGAACGACACCGGGGGGAACCCGGCGGGCGGGCGCGTCCACGCGAGGGGCGAGACCGTCGACACGGCCTCGGACGACCGCCTCCACATCACCCTGGAGAACCTGATGCGCGCCCAGACGAAGGAGGTGCGGGACGCGGCGGTCACCTCCCTCATCACCCAGGGGTCGATCGCGCTGCTGGTCGTCGGCGGGATCGCGGCCGGGTTCGGGTGGCTGATCGCGGGGCAGGTCCTCGCGCCGCTGCACCGGGTCACCGAGACGGCCCGGCGGATCGCGGCGGCGCCCGCCGCGGACCGCGGCCTGCACGAGCGGATCGCGCTGCGGGGGCGGCGCGACGAGGTCGCGGAGCTGGCCGACACGTTCGACACGATGATCGAGCGGCTCGACCGGTCGTTCGACGGGCAGCGCCGGTTCGTCGCGAACGCGTCGCACGAGCTGCGCACGCCGCTGACGGTCGGCCGGGCGATGGTCGAGGTCGCGATGCACCGCAGGTCGGCGTCCCCGGACGTCCTGCGGCTGGGCGAGGCGCTGCTGCAGATCAACGCGCGGCACGAGCGGCTGATCGGCGGGCTGCTGCTGCTCGCCCGGTCGGAGAACGAGGTCGTGAACGCGGCGCCGCTGGACCTCGCGGACGTCGTCGCGCACGTGGCGGCGCAGACGGCGGACGAGGCCGCGGAGGCGGGCGTGGCGGTGCGGGCCGACGCGGGCGAGGCCGTGACGTCGGGCGACGCGCTGCTGCTGGAGCGGGTCGTCCAGAACCTCGTGGAGAACGGCATCCGGCACAACGCGGGCGCGGACGGCTGGGTGCGGGTCGCGTCGCGGACGGCGGGGCCCCGGGTGGTGCTGGAGGTCGCGAACTCGGGGCCGGTCGTGCCGCCGTACGAGGTCCCGGCGCTGTTCGGGCCGTTCCGGCGGCTCGACGCCGACCGGGTGGTCACCGCGAAGGGGGCGGGGCTGGGGCTGTCGATCGTCCAGTCGATCGTGCGGGCGCACGGCGGGACGGTGACGGCGCGGCCCCGGGCCGGCGGCGGCCTCGACGTCGAGGTCGTGCTGCCCGTCCGTCAGCCGGTCCCGGTCTGACCGCGCCGCAGCTCGCGGGGGCTGACGCCGAACCGGCGGCGGAACGCGGTGCTCAGCGCCCCGGCGGAGGAGAACCCGGCGGCGTGCGCCAGGTCGGTGATCGACACGGCGCGGTCGGCGGGGTCGCGGAGCCGGTCGCGGACGAGCCGGAGCCGCTCCTCGCGGATGAGGGCGCGCGGCGTCGTCCCGGCCCGCTGGAGGGCGAGCTGGATCTGGCGGAGCGACCAGCCGAGCTCCTGCGCCATCACGCGGCCGGTGAGTCCGGGGTCGGTGGCGTGCGCCCGCACGTAGCGGCGGACGACCGCCTCGACCGCGGCGAGGTTCCCGGGCGCGGGCGGCCGCTCCGCGGCGCGTCCCGCGACGGCCATGCGGAGCAGTTCGGCGATCCGGTCGCAGGCCGCGTCGAACTCGGCGGCGCCGAGCGCGCCCGCGCCCGCCTCGGCGGCGACGGCCCGCGCCATGTCCGCGACGACCCGGCCGAGGCCGCACGACACGTCGACGCGGACGACGGCGCCGAGCGCGGCGGGCGGCAGTTCGCGCACCGGGACGGCCAGGGCGAGGGCCCGCCCGGCCGGGCGCGCGGGATGCGCGGGCGGCAGCAGGACCGCGGTCTCCGGGGGCAGGCCGGCGCCGTCCAGGGCGAGGCCGCCGCCGTCGGGGAGCAGGAGGCGGCCGGTGCCGCGCGGCGCGGGGTCGTCCGGCCGGTACCGGGCGACCCGGTAGGCGGCGCCGTCGCCCATCCGCGCCTCCGCCCGCACCCGCCGTTTTCCCGTACCGCCGCAGGTCAGGCTAGCGCGATCATGACCGAAAACCGGCATTAACTACCGGAAAGTAACTCCTTTTCGGCGCACGGTGATCATTCATGCGCGTGGCGGCGGCTTTTCTGCGCGTTCGCACAAGCGCCCAGGCCCGGGGCGTCCTACGGTCACCAAATCGCGACATTTCATTACTGTCCGATACCCCACCCCGGCCCCGGGCGCCCAGCGCCCGCCGCGGCCGTCCCCCTGCGCACGAGGAACCGATGGAGCACATCCTGTGGGCGGCGGCCCTGGCCGCCGTGGCCGGCGTCGCCGCCGTCCTGCTGGCCCGCGAGCGCCGGTCGGCCGCCGGGCTCCGCGACCGCGCGGCCGAACTCTCGGACGCCGTCGAACTGCGGGACCGGGAACTGGCCCACCTCGCGGCGGTACGGCTGCCCGAGCTGGCGGAGTCGCTGCAGAACTCGGCCGTCCGGGTGAGCGGCCCGCTGCACCGGCGGTTCGACGCGAAGGCGCCCGGGTTCGCCCAGGACGTCCAGAAGATCATGGACCTGTTCGGCGGGGCGGTCGAGCGGATCACCGAGCACGCGGCGCTCGCGAGCCGGTCCGCGGGCCGCTCGATGATGCGCACGATGCAGAGCCTCGCCAACGAGCAGCAGCTCGCCATCTCGACCATGCAGGAGCGGCACGACGACCCCGACGTGCTCGAGGGGCTGCTGCGCATCGACCACATGAACGCGCAGATCGGCCGCCGCGCGCAGGCCATGGCGGTGCTGAGCGGGTCGTGGCCGGGCCAGCAGCGGTCGGCGTCCTCGCTGAGCGACGTGGTGCGCGGCGCCACCTCCCGCATCCGCGACTACCTGCGCGTCAACGTGCAGAACCCGGTGAACATGGCGGTGACCAGCCGCGCCGTGGAGCCGGTCGTGCTGGCCGTCGCCGAGCTGCTGGACAACGCCGCCCGGCACTCCCGGCCCGACACCATGGTCGAGGTCAACTTCCAGACGACCCACAACGGCGTCGCCGTCATGATCGACGACGCCGGGGTCGCGATGACGCCCGAGGAGCTGCGGCGGGCGGACGAGCGGCTGTCCGGCGACGTCCCGCCGGACGTGCAGTGGCTCGGCGACCCGCCGCAGGTCGGGTTCGCCGTCGCGGGCGTGCTCGCCGCGCGGTACGGGTTCTCGGTGTCGGTCGACACCCGCTCCCCCTACGGCGGCGTCCGCGCGGTGGTGCTCATCCCGAACGCGCTGCTCACGCCCGTCCCGGACACGCCGCGCCCGGCCGCCGCGCACGGGACCGGCGCGGGCCGCCCGGCGGACCGGGCGCCGGCCGGGGACGCCGCGCGGACCGGGACGGTCACCGCGGGCGGGCTGCCGAAGCGCAGCCGCGCCGCGGCCGCCGGGCGCGCCGCCGGGCGGGCCGAGGAGCAGACTTCCGGCGCGGGGGACGCGACGGACACCGCCGTGCCGGCGCCGGCCGCCGGCGCCGGCGAGGAACCGCCGGCCCGGCCGGCACGAGAGATCGCCGCGGGCCTCGGCGCCTGGCAGCGGGGGACGCGCTCCGGCCGTGCCGGCGCGCCGCCCGGGGACGCCGGCGCCTCCGGACCCGGAGGGGACCCGCGGCCATGAACGAGGGGTGGAACGGCTCGATGGACGACGGTGTGAACCGGCTCGGCTGGATGCTGGACGACGCCCTGCGGATGCCCGGGACGCGGTACGCGATCCTGCTGTCGGCCGACGGGCTGCTGATGGCGCACTCGGAGCGCATCGGCCGCGACGACGCCGAACGGCAGGCGGCGGGGATGGCCGGGCTGCAGTCGCTCGCCCGCAGCACCGCCGAGTTCTGCGGCACCGCCGACGCCGCCTGGCGGCAGACGATCAGCGAGTTCGACGACGGGTACGTGTTCCTCGTCGCGGCCGGGCCGGGCGCCTACCTGGCGGTGTCGGCGGCGCTGGACGTGGACATGGAGACCGTGTCGTTCCGGCTGCAGGAACTGGTGCAGCGGCTCGGCAAGGAGCTGACGAGCCCGCCCCGCCCGGACGCCGGCGGGGCCCGGGGCGGCATCGCATGACGCGCCGCCGCAACGACCGCGCGCTGGTGCGCCCGCACGTCGTCACCGGCGGCCGGGCGCACCCCACCCGCAACGTGTTCGACCTGGTCACGCTGGTCACCGCGAACACGGACCTGCCGCTCACCGGGCTCAGCCCGGAGAAGCTGCGGATCGTGGAGCTGTGCCGCGGCGGCGCGCTGTCGGTCGTGGAGATCGCCGGGCACCTGGAGCTGCCCGTCGGCGTCACCAAGGTGCTGCTGTCGGACCTGGTGGACGACGGCCACCTCACCACGCGGGCCCCGGCGCCCGCGGCGCGCACCCAGGCCCGGCTCCTGCAGGAGGTGCTCGATGGACTCCGCGCCACTCTCTGAGCCGCCCGCCGGGCGGCCCGACGACGGCGGGTACACGGGCGGACGGTACGTGCGCGACACCGTCCGGACGGCCGTCAAGATCCTCATCGTGGGGCACTTCGCCGTCGGCAAGACCACCTACGTCGGGACGCTGTCGGAGATCCGGCCGCTGCGCACCGAGGAGCGGATGACGCAGGCCGGGGCGACCGTCGACGACCTCGCCGACATCCGCGGCAAGACGACCACGACCGTCGCGATGGACTTCGGCCGGCTGACGCTGAGCGACGACCTCGTCCTCTACCTGTTCGGGGCGCCCGGGCAGCAGCGCTTCACCCGGCTGTGGAACGACCTGGCGCGCGGGGCGCTCGGCGCGCTGATCCTCGTCGACACCGCGCGGCTCGACCAGTCGTTCGCCGTCATGGACATCGTGGAGCGGCAGGGCCTGCCGTACGCGGTCGCGGTCAACCGGTTCGAGGGCTCGCCGTCCTTCCCCGAGGAGGAGGTGCGCGAGGCGCTCGACCTGGCGCCCGAGACGCCGCTGGTGACGTGCGACGCCCGCGACCGCGCGTCGTCCACCAAGGCCCTGATCGCGCTCGTCGACCATCTTCTCTTTCTGGACAGGGAGACTCCGTGAGCGAGCGTAAGGAGCGAAGCGACTGGAGCTCGCTCACGGAGGTACCGGGGGGTGTGGGGGGTCGCCCCCCACACGAAACAGGCAGCGAGCTTGAGGACGGTGGCGCGGCTTCGGGGCCGGTGAAGCTGTACGGTCCGGAGTTCGCGCGCGACCCCGGCGCGGTGTACGACCGGCTGCGGCGCGAGTACGGCGAGCTGGCGCCGGTGGAGCTGGCGCCGGGCGCGGAGGCGACGCTCGTCATCGGCTACGACGCGGCGCTGGAGGTCATGCGCGACCCCGGCCGGTTCCCGCGCGGCGGCGCCGAGTGGCACGCGACCCTCCCGCCGGACTCCCCGGTGCTGCCGGTCCTCGGCGACCGTCCCACCACCCTGTCGGCCAACGGCCCCGTGCACGCCCGCCTCCGCACGGCCATCACCGACAGCCTCGCCAGGATCGACCCGTTCGCGCTGCGGGGGTACGTCGAGTCGAGCGCGGACCGGCTGATCGACGCGGTCGCGGGGAAGGGCGAGGCGGACCTGGTCGCCGACTACGCGAAGCCGCTCCCGATCCTGGTGTCCAACGAGCTGTTCGGCTGCCCCGCCGAGATCGGTGACCGGATCTCGCGCGGCACCCGGGGCATGCTGGACGCCAGCGCCCCCGGCGCGATGCCCGCCGAGGAGGCGAACGCCATGTTCGCCAAGGCCACCCAGGACCTGGTGGCACTCAAGCGGGAGAAGCCGGGCCCGGACGTGACGTCGTGGCTCATCGGCCATCCCGCCGGGCTCGACGACGACGAGCTGGCCGAGCAGCTCGGCATGCTGCTCGCGATCGGCGTCGAACCCCAGCTGAACCTCATCGCCAACGGGCTGCGGCTGCTGCTGTCGGACGACCGGTTCGGCGGGGACCTCGCGGGCGGCAGCCTGCCGGTCGAGGACGCTCTCGACGAGATCCTGTGGACCGACCCTCCGCTGGCCAACTTCGGCACGACCTACCCGCGCCACGAGGTGAACCTCCGCGGCCACCGCCTGCCCGCGCACCGTCCGGTCGTGATCAGCTACGCGGCGGCGACCACCGACCCGTCCCGGGCGTCCGCGGAACGGGCCGGGAACCGCGCCCACCTGGCGTTCGCGGCGGGCCCGCACGGCTGCCCCGCCAAGGGCCCGGCGCGGGTGATCGCGTCCCTGGCGATCGAGCGGCTCCTCGACCGGCTGCCCGACCTCGAACTGGCCGTCCGGGGCGACGAGCTGCGGTGGCGTCCCGGCCCGTTCCACCGCGCCCTCGTCGCGCTGCCCGTCACGTTCCCGGTGGAGGAGGCGCGGTAGGCGCCGCGGGCGGGTCACCGTCCGGGGCACCGTCTGGATCCGCGGGCGGGCGCATGTACGGCGGCGGGGGCGGCGGTTCCCATCCGGACGTCCCGCCGGGCGCGCCGGGCGCCTGCAGCGCGAACCCGGCGGGCATCCGGAAGCTCCAGCGGGTGAGCGGGTAGCCCGCCTCGTCCTTGGGCGGGTTCGGCCCGAACTCGGTCGCGCAGTCCCGGACGACGTCCTCGATCGCGCGCCGCGCCTCGACCGCCTCCCGCCAGCCGCGCGGCAGCGCGACCGTCCCGCCCGCGGCGCCGACCAGGTTGCCGCAGACCGAACCGGTCGAGTCGCTGTTGCCCCCGTGGTTCACCGCGAGCAGCAGCCGGCACCGCCCGGCCTCCTGCACGTCGTCCGCCGGGACGGGCGCGAGCGCCGCGTACACGCCGATCGCGAGGGCCTCGGGGCCCGTCCACCCGGCGCCGAGGGTCTGCAGCCGTTCGGCCGTCCCCGGCCCCGCGGCGGCGAGCGCGGCGGCCTCGGCCAGCTTGGCCGACGTCTCCCGGTGGCCCCGGTGCCGCCCCAGCTCGGAGCGGGCGGCGTCCAGGGCCGCGCCCATGTCGCCGCCCCGCACCAGCACCGACACCATCGCCGCCAGCGCCCCCGCCGGGAGCTGCCCGCCGGGGTGGCCGTGCGTCAGCTCGGCCGCCCCGCGGCCGACCTCGAACGCGGTGGCCGGGTCGGTGTGCGGGAATCCGCAGGGCGCGGCCCGGACGACGCCCCCGCACCCCTTGGAGTCGTTGACCGGCTCGTCCGGCGAGCCGAACGACCGGCCCGGCCGGTTCCCCTCCCGCTGCTCCGCGTCCTTGCGCCGGACGGTCTCGCGCAGCGCCTCCAGGGTGGCGCGCCCGGCCCCGCGCGGCTCCGTCAGCTCGGGCGCGCGCCCGAGCGGGGAGACCGGGAACACCCCGGTGACGGGCGTCCCGTCGTGGCCGCCCAGCCAGGTCAGGTACGCCTGCTGCAGGAGGCCGAAGACGGCGCCGCCGATGCCCCGCTCGCGGGCCCGTTCGGACGCGGCGACGAGCGCGTCCGCGGTGTACAGCGTCAGCTGCGTCTCGTCGGTGATCGCGCCGGTCCCGTACCGTCCGGCGACGAACGCCGTGACGCCGTCCGGCCCGTACCGGTCGCGGATCTCGCCGAGCGCCATGCCCTCCACCGGCGCGCCGAGCGCGTCGCCGATCGCCCCGCCGAGCAGGCACCCGAGCATCCGGTCGGGCTCGGCGTCCGGCCACGGCGCGTACCTCTCCCGGTCCCTTGCCATCCGGTCCATCGCCATGCGCGCACCCTAGTCCGCTCCGGCGCCGCGGCACCGCACCGGCCGAAGCCCCGGCCGAGGCCCCCGCCGCGTGACGGCGGGGTCAGGTGCGGGGGCGGCAGTGGACCTGGAGGCCCGGGGCCGCGTTCCACCCGATGAGGCGGACGAGCCGGTCGATGTGGGCCGACACCGAGTGCAGGACGAGCATGTGGCCGAGGTCGTGCAGGTCCCGCGCGGCGCGGGCGAACGCGCGCAGGCCCGAGACGTCCACGAAGCCGACGCCGGCGAGGTCCACGTGGACGTCGCCGCCCGCGCGGGCCTGCGCGCCGTGCAGCGCCCGGGTGAGGGCGGGGACGTTCGACACGTCGATCTCGCCGGTGAGCCGCAGCCACGGCGAGCCGGTGGCGCCCGCGATGTGCAGCAGCGGCGAGTCGAGCTCGACGAGGTCGTAGCGGGGCGACGCCCGCTCCGGACGCGGCACACCCGATTCGGAATCCCCGCCGGTGATCCGCCAGACCGTCATCTGCTCCTCGCCCTTCGGGCGGGGCGCCCGCACCGTGATGATGCCGCCGTGGCGGCCCCGCACGTCCCAGGTTCTCACCTCGCCCGGCTCCGCGCCGTCACCTGAGCGGAAAACGTGGGGCGTTCGGTCGGTCACATGATCAAAGTCGCGGAAGCAGCCGGGCCGGGGTGATCGGCAGATCCCGGACACGGACGCCGGTGGCGTGGTGGACGGCGTTCGCGATCGCCGCCGCGGCGCCCACGATGCCGATCTCGCCGATGCCCTTGGAGCCCATCGGGTTGAGGTGCGGGTCGATCTCCTCGATCCACACGGCCTCGACGCTGCGGACGTCCGCGCAGGACGGCACGTGGTACTGCGCGAGGTCGCGGTTCAGGTAGTCGCCGAACTCCCGGTCCATGACGCTCTCCTCCATCAGCGCCATGCCGATCCCCATCGTCATGCCGCCGACGAACTGGGACCGCGCGGTCGTCGGGTTGATGATCCGCCCGGCCGCGAACACGCCGAGCATGCGCGGGACGCGGACCTCGCCGGTGTCGGCGTCCACCTCCACCTCCGCGAACTGCGCGCCGAACGCGTGCCGCGCGTAGTCCTCGCGGCGCTTCAGCGCTTCGGCGGAGTCCGCGGACGCCTCGATCCCGTCCGGCGGGACGTCGCCGTTCAGCCGGCCGCGGAGCGCCTCGCAGGCGAGGACCACCGCCGTCCCCCAGCTCGCGGTGCCGGACGAGCCGCCCGCGACGGGCGCGGCGGGGTGCGCGCTGTCGCCGAGCTCGATCCGGACGGCGTCGAGGTCGGCCTTGAGCGTCTCCGCGGCGATCAGCCCGAGCGCGGTGCGGGCGCCGGTGCCGATGTCGGCCGCGGCGATCCGGACGGTGAACGTCCCGTCGGGCTCGGCGCGCGCGACCGCCTTCCCGGGGCTCTGGTAGGCGGGGTAGGTGGTGGCGGCGACGCCGGTGCCGAGCAGCTTGCGGCCCACCCGGCGGACGCCCGGGGCGGGGTCGCGGCGGTCCCAGCCGAACCGCTCGGCGCCCTCCCGCAGGCACGCGACGAGGTTCCGGGAGCTGAACGGCAGGCCGCTCTCGGGCTCGGTGCCGGTGTCGTTGCGGACCCGCAGCTCGATCGGGTCGACGCCGGTCGCGACGGCGAGCTCGTCCATCGCCGACTCCAGCGCGTACATGCCGGGCGTCTCGCCGGGCGCCCGCATCCACGACGGGGTCGGGACGTCCAGCGCGACGACCCGGTGGGACGTGCGGCGGTGCTCGGCCCGGTACATCGTGCGGGTCGGCGTCGCGGTCTGCTCCACGAACTCCCGCACGGTCGAGGTCTGCTCGAACACCTCGTGCGCGATCGCGTTGAGGCGTCCGTCCGCGTCGGCGCCCAGCCGGATCCGCTGGACGGTCGGGGTGCGGTAGCCGGTCGTGGCGAACATCTGCTGGCGCGGGACGGCGAACTTCACCGGGCGCCCGACGGCCCGCGCGGCCATCGCGGCGAGGACCGCGCTCGGGCGCGGCGACCCCTTCGACCCGAACCCGCCGCCGACGTGCGGGGAGACCACCCGCACCCGCTCGGGGTCGAGCCCGAACAGCCGCGCCAGGGTCGACTGCACGGCGGACGCGCCCTGGTTCGAGTCGTAGAGGACGAGGGAGCCGTCCTTGTCCCAGTAGGCGACCGTGGTGTGCGGCTCCATCGCGTTGTTGTGCTCGGCCGGAGTCGTGTAGGTCGCGTCCATGCGCACGGCGGACGAGGAGAACGCGCCGTCCGGGTCGCCCTTCAGCGTGTCGGGCGGGAAACCCGCGTTGACCTTCTCGGGCCGGTAGAGGCCGGGGTGGTCGTCGCGCAGCCGGGTGTCCGGTTCCTCCTCGGCGTACTCGACGTGCAGGCGCCGCGCGCCCTCGACGGCCGTCTCGAGCGTCTCCGCGACGACCGCCGCCGCGAACTGCCCGCGGTACGCGACCGTCCGGGACTGGAACACCGCCAGCTCGGCGTTCGACGCGTCCTCCAACCGCGGCGCGTTCTCGCAGGACAGGACGTCCAGCACGCCCGGCATCGCGCGGGCGCTGTCATGGTCCACCCAGCGGATCTCGCCCTTGCCGACGGACGCCTGGACGGCCGCCGCGTAGACGGCGCCCTCCACCGGGTACTCGTAGGCGTAGCGCGCCGCGCCGGTGACCTTCTCCCGGCCCTCCACCCGGCTCGTCATGACGAGACCTCCCGCAGTTCGAGCAGCGTCCGGACCATCAGGTTGCGGGCGAGCGGCACCTTGTAGCCGTTGTCGCGCAGCGGCTCGGCCGCCTCCAGCTCCGCCTCCGCGGCGCGCAGGAACGTCTCCTCGGTCGCCGGCGCGCCCCGCAGGACGTCCTCGGCGCGGCGGCACCGCCACGGCTTGTGCGCGACGCCGCCGAGCGCCAGCCGGACGTCGCGCACCACGCCGCCCGTGCCGTCCGGGACCGTCGCGCCCACCGTGCGGACCGCCGCCGCGACCGACACCAGCGCGAACGCGAACGAGGCGCGCTCGCGCACCTTCCGGTAGCGGGACGGCATCGGCAGCGGCGGGACCTCGACGGCCGTGACGAGGTCGCCGTCCCGCAGGTTCGCGTCGCGCTCCGGTTCGCCGCCCGGCAGGCGGTGGAACTCCCCGAACGGGACGGTGCGCTCCCCGTCGCGGCCCCGCACCCGCACGGACGCGTCCAGCGCCGCCAGCGCCACCGCCAGGTCGGACGGGTGCGTCGCCACGCACGCCGGGGAATGCCCCAGGATCGCGAGGTTGCGGTGCTCGCCGTCCCGCGCCGGGCACCCCGACCCGGGGTCGCGCTTGTTGCACGGCTTGGAGGTGTCCTGGAAGTAGGAGCACCGCGTCCGCTGCAGCAGGTTGCCGCCCACCGTGGCGCGGTTGCGGATCTGGCCGGACGCGCCCGCCAGCACGGCCTGCACCAGCATCGGGTGGGTCTCCCGGACGGTCCGGTCCGCCGCGAGGTCGCTGTTGCCGACGGCCGCGCCGATGAGCAGCGTCCCGTCCGCCGTCACCTCGATCCGGTCGTGCGGCAGGCGGGACACGTCCACCAGGCGGCTCGGCTCCTCCACGCCGAGGCGCATCAGGTCCACGAGGTTCGTCCCGCCGCCCAGGTACAGGGCCCCGTCCCGGTGCAGGTCCAGGGCGTCCTCCGCGCTCGCCGCGCGCTCGTACGCGAAGGGCCTCATGGGCGGGACGCCTCCCCGCCGCGCGCCGAGCCGATCCGCTCGGCCACCGCGCCCGGATCCCGCGCGGCCCGGTTCGGCTCGCCCGCCGCGTCGCGGACCGCCGCGACGATCCCGACGTACGCGCCGCACCGGCACAGGTTCCCGCTCATCCGCTCGCGGATCTCCTCGTCGTCCAGGAACGGGTCGCGCGAGACGTCCGCCGTGACGGCGCTCGGCCAGCCCCGCCGCGCCTCCTCGAGCACCGCCGTCGCCGAGCACAGCTGCCCCGGCGTGCAGTACCCGCACTGGAACGCGTCGTTCTCGATGAACGCCTCCTGCAGCGGGCTGAGCCGCCCGCCGTCCGCGAGGCCCTCCACGGTGACGATCTCCGCGCCGTCGTGCGCGACCGCGAGCGCGAGGCACGCGTTCGCGCGGCGCCCGTCCAGCAGGACCGTGCAGGCCCCGCACTGCCCGTGGTCGCAGCCCTTCTTGGAACCCGTGAGCCCCAGCCTCTCCCGCAGCACGTCCAGCAGCGACGACCGCGTGTCGACCCGGAGCCGATGCCCGGTCCCGTTCACGGTCAGGGCGACGTCCGCGTGCACCGGTTCACTGTCCATGTGACGCCCCCTACCCGGATTCGCGGCCGAGTCACGGCAAGCAAAACCTCACCCTAGGTAACTTTGCACGTGCTGTAAGTTGCGGACCGTCCCCGATGGAAAGGCCGGTCGATGCAACCGTTCGAGCTGCCCGACTTCTACGTCCCGTACCCGGCACGCCTGAACCCGCACCTGGAGAGCACACGCGCGCACAGCAAGACCTGGGCGCGCGACATGGGGATGCTGGACGAGACCCGCGACCCGGGCACCCCGGACATCTGGGACGAGGCAGAACTCGACGCCCACGACTATCCGCTCCTGTGCGCCTACACCCACCCCGACTGCGACGGCCCCGAACTCGACCTCATCACCGACTGGTACGTCTGGGTGTTCTATTTCGACGACCACTTCCTCGAAGTCTTCAAGAAGCCGCAGGACCACCCGGGCGCGCGCGCGTACCTCGACCGGCTCCCGCTGTTCATGTCCCTGGAGCCGCCGGAAGCGACCAACGCGGTCGAACGGGGCCTTGCCGACCTCTGGGCCCGGACCGTCCCGGCCAAGTCGGCGGCCTGGCGGGAGCGGTTCGCCGTCAGCACCGACAACCTGCTCCGCGAATCGCTGTGGGAACTGCGCAACATCAGCGCCGGCCGCGTCCCGAACCCCGTCGAGTACATCGAGATGCGCCGCAAGGTCGGCGGCGCGCCCTGGTCGGCGGACCTCGTCGAGCACGCCGCCGGCGTCGAGATCCCCGAACGGGTCGTCGCCACCCGGCCGCTGCGCGTCCTGAAGGACACGTTCTCCGACGGTGTCCACCTGCGCAACGACATCTTCTCCTACCAGCGCGAGACCGAGCGCGAAGGCGAGATCAACAACTGCGTGCTCGTCATGGAGCGGTTCCTGGACGTCGCGCCGCAGGTCGCCGCCGACACCGTCAACGACCTGCTGACCTCCCGGCTCCGCCAGTTCGAGAACACCGCCCTCACCGAGCTCCCGCAGCTCTTCGAGGACGCCGCGCTCGACCCGTCCGAGCGCGCCGCCGTCGCCGCGTACGTCAAGGGCCTCCAGGACTGGCAGTCCGGCGGGCACGACTGGCACATGTCGTCCAGCCGGTACATGAACGCCAAGGGGTCGATCGGCATGTCGGCCGCGCGGCTGCCCGCGATCGTGAAGTCCGCGCGGCTCAGCGTCCCGCACGTCCCGCACCAGAGGGTGGGGCCGACGCCGCTGCCCGACTTCGACATCCCGTACCCGGCGCGGGTGAACCCGCACCGCGACCGCGCGGGCCGCAACTGCGTCGCGTGGGCGGCCGAGATGGGCATGTTCTCCCCCCACCCC
>NZ_QHJN01000146.1:0-20543 GCF_003947565.1 Actinomadura sp. WAC 06369
CGCGCGGCCGGCGCGCTGCTCGGCGGCGGCGCGGGACGCGCGGACGGTCGTGAGGGCGCCGAGCCCGCGGGCGTGGTCGGTGCGGGGTTCGCGGGCGAGGCCGGAGTCGACCACGACGCGGACGCCCGGCACGGTGAGGCTCGACTCGGCGACGGACGTGGCGAGCACGACGCGGCGGCCGGCGCCCGGGGACAGCACCGCGTCCTGCGCCGCCGGGGGCGCCTGCCCGTGCACCTGCAGCACCTCGGCCGGGGCGCCGCGGAGCAGGCCCGCGACGCGCGCGATCTCGCCGGCGCCCGGCAGGAAGCACAGGACGTCGCCGTCGCGTTCGGCGAGGGCGCGGCGGACGGTCGCCGCCACGTGCGCGAGCAGGGCCGGGTCGACGCGCATGCCGTGCGGGGGCGGGACGGGGCGCTCCGGGGGCGCCCACAGGACCTCGACGGGGTGCAGCGCCGCCGCGGTCTCCACGACCGGCGCCGATTCCAGGAGCCGCGACCACGGGCCGGTGTCGGCGGTGGCGGACGCGGCGACGAGGCGCAGGTCGGGCCGGAGCGCGGCGCGGACGTCGAGGAGGAACGCCAGCGCGGTGTCGGCGTCCAGGTGCCGCTCGTGACACTCGTCCATGATCACCACGTCGGTGCCGGGGAGTTCGGGGTCGTCCTGGAGGCGCTGCAGGAGCACGCCGGTGGTGACGACCTCGATGCGGGAGCCGGGGCGGTGCTCGCCGCGGACGGTCACGCCGACGCGGCCGCCGGGGCGTTCGCCGAGCAGCCACGCCATCCGCCGGGCCGCGGCGCGGGCCGCGAGCCGCCGCGGCTCGACCACGGTGATCCGCCCCGCGGGCGCCGGCGCGGGCAGGGCCAGGCCGGCGAGGGCCAGCGGGACGAGCGTGGTCTTGCCGGTGCCCGGGGGTGCGGCGAGGACGGCCGCGCCCGGGCCGTCGAGCGCGGCGCGCAGGTCCGGGACGGCCCGGTGGACGGGCAGGCGTTCGGCAGCGGCGAGGCGGTCGGCGGTGGCGGTCCCGGTCACCGCACCAGTGTGCAACGGATCAGTATGGCGCCGCGCGCCGGTACCGCAGAGTGATCAACCGTGTGAGAAATGCCACGGTATCGAAAAGGGCCGTGCGGGTTACGGTGATAGTTGCATCGACCCTTTCGAGATTGGTCGAGAAGACGTCAAAGTTCGTCCTCGGAACCACCAGGGCAGGGGATGTGAAAGGCCAGGTGGGCAATGCTTCGGAGGGCCGGGCATTGCTTTACCGTTTGACATACGTCACCGCTCGACGTGTGGTGACATTCCGCCGGGTATCCGCATAATGAGGTTGTCGTAGCAGGATGCCGGGAGGATCGCGATGATCGGCAGCTCCATCTATCTGCGGGACCGCCCCGCCTTCACCGGCGGCTCGCCCCAGGCCATCTACGAGGACCTCTGGCAGCGCGACCGGAGAAAACGGTTGCGGACCCGCGCAATTCTGGCGGGCGGGACGCTGCTGGCGTGCGGGCTGCTGGTCAGCGGGGTTTTCGGAATCGCGATGGCGCTCCTGGTCGCCGCCGCTGACTCGTTCGTCCATTGGCGCATTTACCACGCTTCGCGCGTCTGGCGGCTCGGTCTGCGCGGGGACGAGCGGATGGGCCGGCTGCTGCGCCTCACCCGGGAGCGCCGCGGCCACCGGGTGCTGTACGGCCGGACCGTTCCCGGGCACGGCACCGCCGACCAGCTCGTCATCGGCTCGGACGGCCTGTGGCTGGTGCACAACGAGGCGTGGCGGCCCGACGCCGAGGTGTCGTGCCACGGCGGCCGGCTGTTCATCGACGGGCGCACCAAGACCAAGCTCGTCCGCGAGGTCACCGCGCGGGCCGACGCCGCCGCCGACCTCATCTCCGAGGCCGCCGGGACCCCCGTGAAGGTGCGGCCGCTGCTGGCGGTGCACGGCGGCGAGCTGCCCCGCCGGACGCGGCTGTTCACCGCGGACGGCATCGTGTTCGGCACCCCGCTGCGGCTCCTGCGGTACATGCGGCGCAACCCGTCCGCCGACTACTCCCCCGACGAGATCGACGCGATCATGCGCGCCGCCGTGCTCACCCTCCCGATCGGCGGCCGGCAGATGGCGCCCGCCGCCTGATCCGACGCAGCTCCGCGGGGGCCGCCTCCCGGCGCGGACCCCGCCCGACCCCGGGAGCGTCCATGCGCCCGCTCGAACACCTGCGGCCGGCGCGGTCAGACGTCGGCCGCAGGGCGCCCACCGCCCGCTCGGGTCCCGCCGCCCGAGCGGGCGGTGCGGCGCAGCCACAGCAGGCCCAGCACCGGCAGCACCAGCGGCACGAACCCGTAGCCGCGGCCGTACCCGGACCAGACGGTCGCGTCGGGGAACGCCGCGGGATCGGCGAGGCTGAGCGTCCCCACCACCAGCACGCCGGCGAGCTCGACCGCGCAGGCGGCCACCGCGACGCGGAACGAGGTGCGCCCGCCGAGCGCCAGCGCCACCGTCGCCAGGACGTAGACGGCGGCGGCGAGCGCCGACAGCGCGTAGGCGACCGGCGCCTCGCCGAAGTCCGTGGCGATCTGCACCCCGGCCCGGGCCCCCGCCGCCAGCGCGAAGATCGCGTAGACGGCGACCAGCAGGCGTCCCGGCCCGCTCCCGGTACCGCCCGCGCGGGCCTCGGCGTCGGCGCGGGCGCCGTCGTCCGCGCGGGCTCCGGGCCGGCCGTCCCGGACCTCGGGCCCGGTCTCGGGTTCAGGCAACGGTCCCGCTCCACAGCTGGTTCATCCTGACGATCATCACCGCGACGCCCAGCGCGGCGACCACGATGACCCCGGGCCCCCAGCGGGTGCGCTCCAGCAGGCCCCACCCGGCGCCCGCCGGCGGGATCAGCAGCACCCCAATCAGGTAGCCCGCGAAGGTCGTCGCCGGGTCGGGCCCCTCGCCGCCGCCGAGCTTGACGAACCCGACGACCGCCTGCGCGATCAGCAGGATTTCCAGGACGCCGAGCACCACCAGGTGGCCGACGCTCATCGGCCGGTCCCGCACCGCGGTGACCAGCGCGTACCCGGCCGTCAGCAGAGCCGCCACGATGACCGCGGTCGCCAGCAGGTTCGTCACGCCGACCAGAGTACTACCGCGTGTAGAGCACGGCGTCCGTGGCAGCATGGCGGGCGTGACAGCGCTGCAGTGGCTGAACCTGACCCGGCACGGCGAGAGCACCGGCAACCTGGCCCACCGGGACGCGGAGCGCGCGGGCGCCGAGGACGCCGGGATCCCCGAGCGGGACGCCGACATCCCGCTGACGGACCGCGGCCGCGCCCAGGCCGAGACCCTCGGCCGCCGGCTCGCCGGCCTCCCCCCGGACGAGCGCCCCACGCTCGTCGTGTCGTCCCCCTACCTGCGGGCGCTCGACACCGCCCGGATCGCGCTCGCGCAGACGTCCTGGGCCGGCCCCTCCGCCCCGGACGGGCCGCGGCTGCGGGTCGACGAACGGCTCCGCGACCGCGAGCAGGGCGTCCTGCAGGGCCTCACCGCGCTCGGCGTGCGGCGCCGCTTCCCCGACGAGGCCGAGCGGGCCCGGCACCTCGGCAAGTTCTACCACCGCCCGCCCGGCGGGGAGTCGTGGGCCGACCTCGCCCTGCGGCTGCGGTCCTTCTACCGGGACCTGGAGGCCGACGCCCCCGGCGGCCGGGCCCTGGTGGTGGCGCACGACGCGATCGTCGTCGTGACCCGCTACCTGGTCGAGGAGCTGACCGAGCAGGAGATCATGCAGATCGAGAAGGAGCCCGTCGGCAACTGCTCGCTGACCCGCTGGCGGGACGACGCGGGCGGCCTGCGCCCCGTCTGCTACAACGACACCGCCCACCTGACCGGCCCCGGCGCCCCCGCGGGCCTCGGCCCCGACGACGGCTGACGGACGCGCCCGGTCAGACGGCGTCGTCGTCGCTGAGGAGCCGGTCGCTGCGGGTCGTGACGGCGGCGCGGCGCGGATCGCCCGGCGGCAGCACCGCGCCCAGCCGCTCCAGCGCCTCCAGGTCGCCCCGCCCCGGCTCCGTCTGCGCGTACGCCCACAGCGCCTCGGCGCCGCCCCGGTCGAGGGCCTGCCGCCGCATCAGCACCGCCAGCTCGTCCCGCTCGGCGCGGACGGCGGGCGCGTCCGACCGGGGCAGCAGCTCCCCCGCGTACAGCCGCGCGGCCGCCGGCACGTCCCCCTCGTCCAGCAGCCGCCGGACCGTCCGGAAGTCGGCGTCGACCGCGCAGTCCAGCCGGTAGGGGCGGGCCCGGACGAGCCCGCCGAGCCGGTCGCGGAGCCGGTGGATCTCCGCGCGGACGGTGCCGGGCGAGCCCTCGTCCCCGTACAGCAGCCACGACAGCCGGTCGCCCGTCAGCCCCTGCGGGTGCAGCGCCAGCAGCGTGAGGATCTCCGCGTGCCGCAGCGTCAGCGGCACCGGCCGCCCGTCCACCCGGGCCACCGGCGGGTCGGCGCCGAGCAGCGCCAGCGCCAGCAGCGGCCCGCCCTCCGCCCGGGGCGCCGCACCGGCCGGTCCGCGGCGGGCGGCCCGCCCCGCGTGCGGGCGCAGCAGGTAGACCTCGCCGAGCGGCTCGGCGAACATGTCGCGGCCGTCCGGCAGCGTGATCGTCGCGCCCGGTTCGGGCACCGCGAGCCGCCGCCCCCGCCACGCGTCGGGGCCGCCCGCCAGGATCCGGCCGGTCGCGGTGAGCAGCGCCGCCCCGCTCATCCCCGACAGGTGCGGCAGGTAGCGCTCGCGGAACCGCTCGTCCCGCCGGTGCATCTCCACCTCCAGCCGCGACTCGGCGAGCCGCGCCGCCGTCGCGACGAGCGCCGCCATCGCCGGATGCAGCCGGTCGACGGTCGCGCTGACGTCGACGCAGCCGATCACCCGCCCGGTGTCGGGGTCGGTGACCGGCGCGCCCGCGCACGACCACCCGTGCAGGACGTGCGCGACGTGCTCGGCCGCGTAGACGTGCTGCGGCCGCCCCTCGGCGAGCGCCGTGCCGATCCCGTTCGTCCCGACCGCGTCCTCGGCCCAGCAGAACCCTTCCAGCAGCCCGATCCGCTCGGCGGCGCGGCGCGTCCGGCGCGGCCCCTGCGTCCACAGCACCCGGCCCGCCTCGTCGGTGATCACCAGCAGGTGCTCGGTCTCGTCGGCGACGCCCCGCAGCAGGTCCCGCAGCAGCGGCAGGTGCGGCGCGAGCGGGTGGGCGGCGCGGGCGTCGGCGAGCACGTCCCGGTCGAACACCAGCGGGGCGGACGGCACCGCGGCGTCCACGCCGGCGTCCCGGGCCCGCCGCCACGACTCGGCGATCGGCGGACGCGGGCGGGCCGCGCGTTCCCTGGCCGTCATCGGCGAGCTCCCCCCGGGTGCGGACACATCGGGGTTTGAGAATCGGCCGTATCGGAGGGCCGCGCAAGCGGTTCCCCGCAACCGGCCCGACCGTTTTTTGCCACGCTGCGTGATCGGACGGTCGCAACGTGCATGCAACGTGCGGCGGCCTACCGTACCGACCGCCGGGAGCCGAGGGGTCTCCCGAGGGGGTCCCGCCGCCCCGCACGCGTCCGGGGGGAATGCGTGCGGGGCGGCGGGCCGGGGCCGGCAGGGGCCGGCCCGCTCCCGGCGACCAGGGGGAGGACGAACCATTGCTGTGCCTGACCTGCCATCGAGTCCGCCCGGCTCTCGACCGGACCGACTACACTTCCGACCGCGCTCTTCTCATCCTCCGGCGGGGACTGTGCGCGTGCCTCGCGCCACCGCCGCCGCCCGCGTGGAGCCGCACCGCGCGCCCGTCCGGGCCGGACGTCCCGAGGGCGCGGCCGCGGAGCGCGGCGCGGCGGCCCCCGACCCCGGGCCCGCAGGGCCGGTTCGCACCGTCCGTCCCGGTCGACCGAACCGACACGTGAATTGCATGGGGCGTTCACGTCCCGTTCGCCTAGAGTTAAAGGAGCATCCCGTCGCCGGCCCCTGGGGGGAGCATCATGACCGTTATCCCGGGTCTCGTCCGCCGCGCCGCCGCGGAGGCGGAACGCCAGTTGCGCGGAGGCGCCGCCCTCCTCAGCAGACTGGGCCGGGACCTGGAACGGTCGGCCGACCTGGAGCGGCTGCTGCCCTCGCACTCCGCGCGGCTGCGCGCCCTGGAGGACGCCCTCCGCGCCCGGGACGCCGAACTGCGGGAGCTGCGCACCGAACTCGACTCGCTCGTCTCCCAGCTCAACGAACGCCTCCTGCCGCGCATCGACGAGCGCATCGACGACACCGAACGGGACGTCTCGGCGATCATCGCGGGCCTCGTCCGCGCCGGCCGCGACACCGCCGACCAGGGCACCCGGCTGCAGACCGCCGACCGCCGCATCGACGACCTGCGCGCCCGCCTCGCCCAGCTCGAGCAGCGCACCGGCCTGTGGCGCGACGTCCAGGCCAACATGGCCCGCCTCGGCGACGACCTCGACTCCCTGCGCGCCCGCCTGGTCGTGCACACGACCGAGCCCGAACCGGCCCCCGTCCAGAACATCGCCGACCGCCCCGCCTGACCACGTCCCGCACCCAACGGCCATCCGCAACCCGCCCATCGCCGGGATGCCCGCGGGGCGGAGGTGAGGGTGGGCGGGCGTATCGTCGCATTCGGGACACGGTGTGCGGTCGTGCGCGACGAGCCGCCGGTCCCGGGCGTCCCGTTCGCCGTCGTCCCCGGTGCCGCCGCGGCGGGACGGCGCGGCGCGGGGCGCGCGCTCGTCGTCTAGCCGAACGGAACCTGTTTTGACCACTGCCGAGCCGACCTCCCCCGCCGCCCGCCGCGGATTCGCCAGCGACAACCAGGCGTCCGTCCACCCCGAGATCCTCGCGGCGCTCGCTGCGGTGAACGAGGGGCACCAGCCCGCCTACGGGGACGACGCCGTCACGGCGCGGCTCCGCGAGGTCGTCCGGGAGCACTTCGGCGCGCGGGCCGAGGCGTACCCGGTGTTCAACGGGACGGGCGCGAACGTGGTCGCGCTGCAGGCCATGTCGGAGCGGTGGAGCGCGGTGATCTGCCCCGACTCGGCGCACATCAACACCGACGAGTGCGGCGCGCCCGAGAAGATCGCGGGCATCAAGCTCGTCACCGCGCCCGCGCCGGACGGGAAGCTGACGCCCGCGGCGGTGGAGCGGCTCGCCGTCGGGTCCGGCAGCGTGCAGCGCGCGCAGCCCGCCGTGGTGTCGATCAGCCAGAGCACCGAGTTCGGGACCGTCTACACCCCCGAGGAGGTCGCGGCGGTCGCGGCGGCGGCGCACGAGCGCGGGCTCGGCGTCCACATGGACGGCGCCCGGCTCGCCAACGCGGCCGCGGCGCTCGGCGTCCCGATGGGGGCGCTCACCACCGACGCGGGCGTGGACGTCCTGTCGTTCGGCGGGACGAAGAACGGGCTGCTGCTCGGCGAGGCCGTCGTCGTGCTGGACCCGGACGCCGCCCGCGGGGTCGAGTTCCTGCGCAAGTCGAGCCTACAGCTGGCATCGAAGATGCGGTACGTGTCGGCGCAGCTCGTCGCGCTGCTGGAGGGCGACCTGTGGCACCGCAACGCCGCGCGGGCCAACGCGATGGCGCGGCGGCTGGCCGACGGCGCGGGCGCGCTGCCCGGCGTGGAGATCACCCAGGCGGTGCAGGCCAACACGGTGTTCGCGATCGTGCCGAAGGACGTGTGCGAGCGGCTCCGCGAGCGGTTCGCGTTCTACGTGTGGGACGAGCGGACGGGCGAGGTCCGCTGGGTGTGCTCGTTCGACACCACCGAGGAGGACGTCGATGCGTTCGTCGCGGCGCTCGCCGCGGAGCTGCCGGGCTGACGTCCCGTCCGCCGGCGGGCCGGGTCCGGATGCGGACGCGGGGGCGGATCGGCGGGGCGAGCTGCCGGGACGCCCGCCGGTGATCCCGATCATCGGAACCAAGCGAACGCTTGGGAGCACCTCCGGGTTATCGTGTCCCGAACTGGATTCGGTACGAGAGAGGCGAGCCTGATGGCCAACCGCACCTTCGTCGTCGGCGTGGGCATGACCAAGTTCGAGAAGCCGGGCTCCCGCGACTGGGAGTACCCCGACATGGCCAAGGAGGCCGTCGGCAAGGCCCTCGAGGACGCCGGCGTCGGCTACGACAAGATCGAGATGGCGTACGCCGGCTCGATGTACGGGTCGATGGGCCAGCGCGCTCTCTACGAGACCGGCATGACCGGCATCCCGGTGATGACGGTCATGAACGCGTGCGCCACCGGGTCCAGCGCGCTGTTCCTCGCCCGCCAGGCCGTCCGCGGCGGCCTCGCCGACTGCGCGCTCGCGCTCGGCATGGAGAAGATGAAGAAGGGCTCGCTCGGCGCGGGCATGGACTCCAAGGTCACCATCATCGACCACCACCTGCGCTCGATGACCGCGGGCCGCGAGTGGGAGCTGGACAAGGCGCCGATGCCGCAGATGTTCGGCAACGCCGGGCGCGAGCACATGGAGAAGTACGGCTCCACCCCCGACCACTACGCCTGGATCGGGTGGAAGAACCACAAGCACTCGGCGAACAACCCGTACGCGCAGTTCCAGGACGAGTACTCCCTGGACGACGTCAAGAACGCCACGATGATCTTCGACCCGCTCACCAAGCTGCAGTGCTCCCCCACGTCCGACGGCGCCGGGGCCGCGCTCGTCGTCAGCGAGCGGTTCCTCGACGAGCACGACCTGTGGGACCAGGCCGTGGAGATCGCCGGGCACACCATCACCACCGACACCGGCGCCAGCTTCGAGGACAACTCGTCGATCCAGGTCGTCGGGTTCGGCTGCTCGCAGCGCGCCGCCCGCGCCGCCATGGAGGAGGCGCAGGTCGGCATCGAGGACGTCGACGTCATCGAGCTGCACGACTGCTTCAGCGCCAACGAGCTGATCACCTACGAGGCGCTCGGCATGGCCGAGGTCGGCGAGGGCCACAAGCTCGTCGACGACCAGGCCACCACCTACGGCGGCACGTGGGTCGTCAACCCGTCCGGCGGGCTGATCTCCAAGGGGCACCCGCTCGGCGCCACCGGCCTCGCCCAGTGCGCGGAGCTGACCTGGCAGCTGCGCGGCAAGGCCGGCGCCCGCCAGGTCGAGGGCGCCCGCGTCGCCCTCCAGCACAACATCGGCCTCGGCAGCGCCTGCGCCGTCGCCGTCTACAAGCCCGCCACCGCCTGACGCACCGCCCGGCGCCCGTCCGTCCGGTCCCCGCACCGGACGGACGGGCCGAACGCGGGGCGGTCATGCGACAAACTTTGCCTCTTGTCTCACAGGGTGCGCGGCTCTACGCTCGGAGGTGAGCGACCCCCGACCAGGAGGTGCGATGCCCGCCTCGCCCCCGACGGCCGCCCGCGCCCCGCTCGGCCCCGGCACCCTGCTGTGGCGGCACGCGGCCGACGTGCGCTCCCTGCTGCCCGGCGCCGCCGCCGGGCTCCTGCAACTCCTGCACCCCGGGATCGGCGCCGGCGTCACCGAGCACTCCGCGTTCTTCGACTCCCCGTTCGACCGCATCCACCGGTCCGTCCCGCAGATCTGGGCCACGATCCTCGCCCCCGACGGGGACGACCGCGGCCGCGCCATCCGCGACATGCACCGCGGCATCGGGGGCGTCGACGAGCACGCCCGCCGCTACCACGCCCTCGAACCCGAGACGTTCTGGTGGGCGCACGCCACCTTCACGTGGGAGATCTTCAAGGCCGCCGAACTGTTCCACCCCGGCACGCTCACCGCCGAGGAACGCGAGCGCATGTACGCCGAGACCGTCACGTGGTACTCCCGCTACGGCGTCAGTATGCGCCCCGTCCCCGCCGATTACGCCGCCTTCCAGTCGAAGTTCTGGCACGTCTGCGCCGAACGCCTCGAACTCACCCCCGCCGCCGCCCGCGGCCTGGAGATCGCCAAGCACGGCTCCGACACCGTCACCCTGCTGCCCGTCGGCGGCCCCCGCCTCGACCGCGCCGGACGGATCGTCGCCGAGCGGCCCCTGCGGCTCGTCACCTTCGGCTGCCTGCCGACGATCGTCCGCGACCGCTTCGGCATCCCGTGGAGCCCGCTCGACCAGGCCCGGTTCGCCGCGCTCGCGGCGGCGAACCGGCAGGGCTACCGGATGATCCCCACCGGCCTCAACCACTGGGCGCTGCGCAGCATGCTCCGCTACATCGGCTCCCGCACCCGCGACCAGCGGTACACCCCCGCCGCCTGACCGGCGCCCCCGTCACGAGCACGGCAGCGGCATCCGCTCGCGGACCTCCCCGCACACCGCGAGGACCAGCGCCACGTCCTCGTCGGTCAGCCCCGCGTGCGCCGACAGCCGGACGAGGTTGCGGTGCGGCGACGCCGCCTGCGGGAACAGCGCGGCGCTGAACACGTCCCGCTCCATCAGCGCGTCCCGCAGCAGCAGGGCGTCCGGTTCCGTCCCCGTCTCCACCGCGACGATCTGCGTGTCGGCGTCGACGAGCCGGTAGCCGAGCCCGGCCAGGCCGTCCCGCAGGCCGCGGGTCACCGCGTGCAGCCGCTCCCGGCGCCAGCCCTCCTCCCGCACGATGCCCAGCGCCGCCCGCAGCCCCGCGACGTCGTGCGCCGGCAGCGCCGAGCCGCACACCGCCGGGAACGCCGCGCCGGCGAAGCGGTCGGCGAATTCCGGACGATCGCAGACGATCAGCCCGGCCCGCGCGTGCAGCGCCTTCGACAGGCTCGCGGTGCGGAAGTCGACACGGCCGACGAGCCCCAGCTCCCCCACCAGGCCCTCGCCGCGCTCCCCCCGCACGCCCAGCGAGTGCGACTCGTCCACCACCAGCAGGCATTCGCGCTCCTCGGCCAGCCGGACGAGCGCGTCGAGCGGGCCGCGCGCCCCGCTCGTCCCGTACACGGCGTCGACCACCACGACCCCGGTCCCGCCCACGTCGATCCGCCGCCGCAGGTGGTCGAGGTCGTTGTGCCGGAAGTACGCGACCTCCGCCCCGGCCGCGCGCGCCCCCTCCCACAGCGACAGGTGCGCCAGCGCGTCCAGGTACACCGGCACGTCCGGACCGGCCACCACCTGCATCAGCCCGGCGTTGGCCGCCCACCCGGACGGGCACAGCACCCCGGCCGCGGCGCCCATGTGCCGCGCGAACGCCTCGCCCAGCGCGACCTGCGGGTGGTCGGCGGGCGGGCGGCGCGCCCGCGCCACCGTCCCGCCGGCGTCCGCCGCCCGCAGGCCCGCGATCATCGCCCCCGTGATCGCCGGGTGCTCGCCGAGCGCGAGGTAGTCGCTGCAGGTGAGCACGACCGTCCGATCGCCGTCGGGCACGCGCGAGCGCGGCACGCGCGGCGCGTCGCCCGCGCCGTGGAAGTCCCTCATGCGGTTGCCCAGGCGCCGGTGCGCGCTCGTCATCGCCGTCACTCTCCCCCGTCACGGATACGTCACTCAGTGTAGCGCGACCTAATCAGCATGTGAAAAGGATCTATGGAGACCCCAAACACCCCACCCCGGACGTTCGCAGCCGCCGATCCCGCCCGACGCCTTTACAATGTAGATCACATACGGCTCTCCCGGACTGCTACCCTGACCGCACGCCCGGCTCCGAGCAGACCGGACGCCGGCCGGCCCGCAGGCCACCGCAAGGCCGTCGTGGCGGGCTTCCAGGGACCTCCCCTTCTCGCCGCCCTCGCGCATCCGGCACCCTCCGCCGGAGACACCGTCGCCCGGGCCGCCCCAACTCTCCGTGGCCCCTCCTCCACACCCGGAAGCGTCACCAGCGGTCCCGTGCCGTGAACCGGCCCGAGTCCACCGCTCCAGACGCCCCGGCGGCACGCATCCCCCGACATTCCGGGCCTCCCCGGTCGACCGCGCACGTTCCGCGCGTCCCCGGGTGGGGCCGTGCCGTCCGACGTCTCGGGAGTCCCCTTGCCTTTCGCCGTCTACGTCCTCGGGCTCGCCGTCTTCGCCCAGGGCACCTCGGAGTTCATGCTCGCCGGCCTGCTGCCCGGCATCGCCGCCGACCTGGACGTGTCCGTCCCGGCCGCGGGCCTGCTGACGTCCGCGTTCGCCGCCGGCATGGCCGTCGGCGCGCCGCTGATGTCGTTCCTCGCCCACCGCAGCCCCCGCCGCCGCGCACTCCTGGCGTTCCTGCTCGCCTTCGTGGCCGCGCACGTCGTCGGCGCCCTCGCCCCCGGCTACGCGCTGCTGCTGGTCACCCGCGTCGCCGCCGCGTTCGCGAACGCCGGGTTCTGGGCGGTCGCCCTCGCGGCGGCCGTCCGCATGGTGCCGCCGGGCGCCCGCGCCCGCGCCACCGCCGTCGTGGTCGGCGGCGTCACCGTCGCGTGCGTGATCGGCGTCCCCGCCGGCGCGGCGCTCGGCGGTCACTGGGGCTGGCGGTCCGCCTTCTGGGCCGTGGCGCTCGTGTCCCTGCCCGCCGTCGCCGCCATCGCCCGGACGATCCCGGACGAGCGTCCCGACGTCCCGAGCCCGCGCCGCGAACTGCGCGTCCTGCGGGACCGGCGCGTCCTCCTCGCGCTACTGACCAACGCGCTCGTCCAGGGTGCGACGTTCTGCACCTTCACCTACCTGGCGCCGCTCGCCACCCGCGTCACGGGACTGGACGAGGCGCGGGTCCCGGCGATCCTGGCCCTGTTCGGCGCCGGCGCGTTCGTCGGTGTCGCGCTCGGCGGCCGGATCGCGGACGCGCATCCGGCCGCCGCCGTCCTCGCCGGCGCGGGCTGCCTCGCGGCCGGCTGGGCGGCGCTCGCCCTCACCGCCGGGAACCCGGCCGCCGCGACGGTGCTCGTCTTCGTGCAGGGCATGCTCGCGTTCGGGACGGGCCCCGCGCTGATCGCCGGGGTGCTGCGGGCGGCCGCCGAGGCGCCCGCGCTCGCCGGCGGCTTCGCCACCGCCGCCTTCAACGCGGGCGCCGTCCTCGGCCCGTGGCTGGGCGGTTCCGCGATCGGCGCGGGCCTCGGCCACCGCTCCCCCGCCTGGGCGAGCGCGCTGCTGATGTGCCTCGCCGTCGCGGTTCAGGCCAGCGCGCTGCGGGCGGCCGCCCCGGCGAACGCCGGCAGGTAGCCGAGCCGCTGGCCGCGCGCCGTCGGGTGGTAGGAGTCCTCGAAGGGCCACGCGACCGCGTTGAGCCAGTCGTCCCCGGAGCACAGCTCGTGCCCGTCGAACTCGTCGCGGACGTCCGACCACGCGAACCCGGCGCGGGCCGCGGCCTTCTGGATCGTCTCGTCGAGGGCGTCCGCGGCGCCGTTGAGCGCCTGCCGCTTCGTGTTGCCGATGCCGACGCAGCCGCTGACGATCGTGTAGAGGCGCGGGTACCCGAGCACCACCACCCGCGCCCCGGGCGCCCGGTCGCGGATCTTCCCGTACAGGTCGTCCAGCCGGCCCGGCAGCGTGTTCGCGATGTACCGCTCGGCCTCCGCGACCCGGCTCTCGCACGCCGACGTCGACTGCAGGACGCACGTCAGCATCACGTCCGAGAACCCTGCGTCGTTCCCCCCGACCGTGATGCTGACGAGCGTCGTCGCGTCGCTCAGCGCGCCGAGCTGCCCGCTCGCGACGTCCGTCGACGTCGCCCCGGAGCACGCGGCGAACTTGTACGATTCCGTCTCATTCTGCGCGGCCCACAGATTTGGATAGGCGTTCGCGCTGCGCGTGCAGGAACCGCTCGCGGGATCGTAATCCCCCGCGCCCGTCCCGGACGAGTACGAATCACCGAGCGCGACGTACCGGACTCCGGCCGCCGACGCGGACGCGGGCCACACGATCGAGCCGGCGGCGAGGACGGCCGCGCCGAGAGCGGCCAGGCAGGGGCGAGAGAAGCGCATCACCACTCCGGGGAAAATCGATGGGCGTCGCTCCCCTTTCTACCCGCACCGCCATTCCCTCAAGCCACCCAACAGATCAACGCTTTTCGTCACATTCCGCCATTGAAAAGCCCGAATCGACCAACGCGATGATCATTCCCAGCACACAATACGCCCAAAACTCGAGCAGAGCATTATCCAGCCCCCGCCCCGACCCCCACCCGGCGGCCACGGAGCGCCCCTTCGGCGCGATGACCGCGTTCCACGGCACGAACGTCACGGACGCACGCGTGATCAGGTGCACGCCAGATACACCTATTCCACTTCATCAAGTGGTAAAGTCCGCGTTGATCGAGTTAACGAAGGCCCGAGCGGCGTGCGTCCGAGCCGTCTGCAAGCACGCGCCGGGCGGCAACCGAACGATCGCACACACTTGCCTGAAACGGGCGAGAACCCAGCAGATCCGACCGGCCCCGACGAACACCTCGAAAGCGAGGACGGCCATGCAGGCTCACGAAGTCGCCTTCTTCAAGCTCATCGAGGGCGAGAAGCAGTTCCAGGTACCGCTGTACCAGCGGACCTACAGCTGGCGCCAGCCGGAGTGGAAGCGCCTGTGGGCGGACATGCTGGAGCAGGCCGAGATCCTCGCCGACGGCGAGGACCGCACTCCCCACTTCATCGGCTCGGTGGTCCTCGCCCCCGGCACCATGTCGGCCGGAGACATCCAGCGCTGGCTCGTCGTCGACGGCCAGCAGCGGCTGACCACCCTCATGCTGGCCTGCTGCGCCCTGCGGGACCGTCTCCAGGACATCGACCCCCGGGAAGCCGAGCGCATCCGCAAGCAGTACCTCGTCAACGAATGGTGCAGCGGCCTCGACCATTACCGGCTGCTGCCCACGCAGGCCGATCGCGACTCGTTCGCCGCCTGCGTCGAGAACTCCCCGGCAGCGGGCGGCGACGACGGCATCGGCGCCGCCTACAGGTTCTTCCGGCAGGCTCTGATCGACTACGCCCCCGAAGGCGAACCGCAAGCGCTCAAACGGCTGGAGACGGTACTGCGCGGTCGGCTGTCCGTCGTCGAGATCACCGCCGAGCACGGCGACAACGTCTACCGGATCTTCGAGTCGCTCAACAACACCGGCGTGAAGCTCAGCCAGACCGACCTGCTGCGCAACTACGTGTTCATGCTCCTGCCCACCATCGGCGAACGCGTCTACAGCAAGATCTGGCTGCCCATGCAGGACGAGCTGGGCCCCGCGAACCTCGAGCTGCTGGCCTGGCTCGACCTCGTGATCCGCGGCGACTACCGGGCGAAGCAGAGCGAGGTCTACCGCGCGCAGCGGAAGCGGCTCGGCGACGTCGTCCACCAAGGCGGCGAGGAGGCGCTCGAAGGGGAGATCGCCGAGCTGTACCGGCGGGGCCGGCTGCTGATGCGGGTCGTCGAACCGGCCCGGGAGCCCGACCCGGACCTGCGCGCCGTGCTGGGGCGCTTCCAGGAGTGGGGCGGCCAGATCACCTACCCGATCGCCCTGCACCTCCTCGACCTCCTCGACCACGGGAAGGCCCGCACGGAACAGGTCGTCCGGGCCCTGTCCTACGTCGAGAGCTTCCTGGTCCGACGCATGCTGGCCGGGATTCCCACCAACAACCTCAACAGGATCCTCAACAGCGCGCCCAAGGAGCTGGAGACCGACCGGCCGGTCGACGAGGCCGTGCACCGCTACCTGTCCGGGGAGCGGCGCTACTGGCCGTCGGACGAGCAGGTCCGCACCGCCGTCCGGACGCGGCCGTTCTACTGGTCGGGCCGTCCGAACCAGCGCTTCTTCGTCCTCAAGCGGCTGGAGCAGAGTCACGGGGCCGCCGAGCCGGTCGACTTCGCCGCCGCCGAACTGACCATCGAGCACGTGATGCCGCAGACCATCACCCAGGACTGGCTCGATCTGCTGGCCCCCGAGGTGACCGACGAGGACGGCCCCGCGGCGCTGCACGCGGAAATCGTCCACACGCTCGGCAACCTCACGCTGACCGCGGAGAACTCCAGGCTGTCCAACCGGCCGTTCGACCGCAAGCAGGAGATCTTCGACGCGAGTACGCTGCGCATGAACCGGGAGATCGCCGACGCGCCGAGCTGGGGCCGCGCGCACATCCTGGACCGCGCGGACGCGCTCGCCGAACGCTGCGTCGCGCTCTGGCCGGCGCCGCTGCCGGGCGGCTCCGACCTGGAGGACGAGCGCCGCACCTGGGTGCAGCTGCGGCGGGTGCTCGCCGAACTCCCCGCGGGCCGCTGGACGACCTTCGGAGACCTGGCCTCCGTCATCGGCGCCCACGCCGCGGGCGTCGGCACCTACCTGACCTCGCGGCCGAACCTGGAGAACACGCACCGCGTCCTGACGTCCGAGGGCACCGTCTCGCCGTCGTTCCGGTGGCCGGACGGCCGCGCCGAGTCCGCCCGCGACGTCCTCGAGCGCGAAGGCGTGGCGTTCGCCCCCAACGGGTCCGCCGACCCGTCGCAGCGGCTGCACGCCGGGGCGCTCGCCGGACTGATCGGCATGGAGACGCCCGAGGAAGACGGCGCGGATCCCCGCCGGCGCTTCGAGGAGCAGCTGTCCGCGCACGGCGACGAGACCGCCGAGAGGGTGACGCGGGTCCTGGAGCACTGGCGGACGCGGGGCGGCAACCTGCACTTCAGCGCCGACACCCCGCTGACGAACTGCATGCCCTGGCTGGAGAACCGCGACACGGACGGCTGGATCTGGCCGCTCGTCTTCTACCCGCGTGCCGCCAAGGTCGAGGTCGTCTTCCAGCACCTCGCGAAGCGCGCCCCCTTCGACGACGTCGCGCGCCGCGAAGAGCTCCGCGCCCGGTTGAACGCGATCGACGGCGTCGATCTCCCCGCGGACCGGCTCGCCGGCCGTCCCGGGTTCTCCCTCGCCGCGCTCGGCGGAGACGGCGAGAAGCGGCTCGTCGAGGCGCTCGACTGGTTCATGGACCAGGTCGGCACCGCCCGCCCGCAGGCCGGCGGGCCGCCGACCCGGAACGCCGAACTCGCCGACGAGTTCCACAGCGCCATGCTGCTGCTGTACTCCCGCATGAGGGCCGAGGCCGTCTACGGTGCCTCCGCGTTCCTGGGGACCGTCACCGAGCACGGCGCCGTCGACGCGGCCAAGCGCCTGCTGTCCGAGCCCGAGGTGTCCGCCGGTTTCGCCGCCCTCCGCGACCGCGGCCGCCTCGACCTCAGCGTCGAGGCGCACGTCGCCGAACCGCGGTTCGCCCCGCTGTTCACCGACGCCGAACGCGACCGCGCCCACCACCGCCTGACCGCCGCGGGCTACCCCCTCTGACCCGCGCCCCCGCCGAGTCCGGCCGGTTTCTAACCGCCAGGCAGCAAAGCAGCAGATCCGCCGGGTCCGCCCGCTCGCTGACGGTAGGCGGCCAGATTCTCCTCCAAAGGCCCGGCGACCGGCTCGAGGGCGTCCCGCAGGACGGCGGCGTCCGGCTCCGCGAGGTGCAGGAGCGGACGGCGGAGGCGGACGCTCCAGGAGCGGGCGTCCGGGAAGGCCGCGAGGCGTTCGACGAGGGGGCGCAGTTCGACGCCCTCGCCCCAGGGGGCCAGCGAGTCGATGCGGAGGTCGCAGCCGCGGGGGAACGCGCGGTCGCCGAACGTCACGGGTTCGTCCAGGACGGCGACGGGCGAGGCGACGACGGCGCGGGCGATGACGCGGCCCCGGTCGCGGGTCGGGTTCCGGAACGCGCCGCGCGTCGCGTAGACGAACAGTTCGTCGCCTTCGGCGAGCCGGTCGACCTCCGCACGGGACGTCGCGGGGAAGGCGGTCCGGTGCTCGCTCAGCACCCACGCGATCGGTTCGCGGTCGCCCAGGATCAGCAGATAGGACTCGCTCACCACGCCACCGTAGCCCCGCCCATAACGATCGGCTATGACGGCTTGTCTTGGACGGGCGGGGGCCGGTGGGCCCACGCTGGGGGCAACCGATCTTGAGGAGTCATCCAAGTGAGCATCCTTCCCACCCGTTCCCTCGGACGGCTCGAGGTGTCGGCGGTCGGCTTCGGCGCGATGGTGCTGTCGCCCGGGATGTACGGCGAGGTCGACGACGAGCGGGGGCTGGCGGCGCTGCGGCACGCGTTCGACCACGGCGCGACGTTCGTCGACACGAGCGACGGCTACGGCGAGGACGGGCACAACGAGCGGCTCGTCGGGCAGGCGCTGAAGGGCCGCCGGGACGACGTCGCGGTCGCGACGAAGTTCGGCTTCGCCCTGCCCGAGGGTGTCGAGCCGCACCCGTTCCCTGTGGGATACGCGTTCGGGGAGCTGGCGGTCAACTGCGATCCGCGGCACGTCCGCGGGTACGCGGAGGCGAGCCTGCGCAACCTGGGGACCGACGTCATCGACCTGTACTACCCGCACTTCCCGGACCCGCAGGTGCCGATCGAGGACACCGCGGGCGCCGTCGGCGAGCTGGTGGCGGACGGGCTCGTCCGGTACTTCGGCCTGTCGAACGTGACGGCCGACCAGCTGCGCCGCGCCCACGCCGCCCATCCGGTGCAGGCCGTCCAGACCGAGTGGTCGATGTGGCGGCCCGTCGACCCGGACCTGCTCGCCGCCGCGCGGGAGCTCGGCGTCGGTCTCGTGACGTGGAGCCCGCTCGGCGCCGGGTTCCTGACCGGGACGGTCGAGAAGGTCGGGGACGGCGACTTCCGGCGGAACAACCCGCGGTTCGACGACGCGAACCTCGCCGCGAACCACGACGCGTACGCGGCGGTCCGGAAGATCGCGGCGGAGCTGGAGGTGTCGCCCGGGCAGCTGGCGCTCGCGTGGCTGCTGCACCGCGGGCCCGACGTCGTCCCGATCCCCGGGAGCCGCACGCCCGCGCACATCGAGGAGAACCTGGCGGCCGCGCACCTCGACCTGCCGGCGGACGTCCTGGCCCGCATCGACGGCGTGCTCTCGGACGTCACCGCGTCCGGCGGCACGCTGCTGCGATGAGAAGACGAGCCGCGGGGTGACGATTACCGACCACCGATACGCCTGATTTGGGACACTTTCGGAAAATCCGTTCGACCGGGGGGCTTGGTGGAGATCCGCACGTTCACGGAGGACGACCGCGCTGAACTGCGGGAACTGTTCGCCCGCGCCGGGGAAGGCGCCCCCACCGAGTCATTGTGGGGGCACGCCGATTCCGAGGCGGAAATCTACCTGGCCCCCTACATCGACCACGAGTCGGAATCCCTGTTCCTCGCCCTTTCCGAGGGGCGGCTCGTCGGCTACCTGACCGGCTGCGAGGACACCTCGGCCTTTCCCGGCGAGGACGAACTGCTGATGCGGGCCGTCCGGAAGCACCGCCTGCTCTTCCGGCGGGAGCCCCTCGCGTTCTTCGCCCGCAGCATGGCCGACATGGCGGGCGCCGCGGTGCGCCGCCGGCCGACCGCCAAGACGTTCGACGATTCGCGGTGGCCCGCGCACCTGCACATCAACGTCGCGCCCGAAGCCCGCGGAACCGGCGCGGCGGACGGCCTGGTGAACGCCTGGCTCGACCGTCTCCGCGCCACCGGCTCGCCCGGCTGCCATCTTCAGACATTGACCGAGAACACCCGCGCCGTACGATTCTTCCGCCGTATGGGATTCACCGAACACGGCCCGTCCGTCCTCGTCCCGGGCATCCGGCAGAACGGCGGGAAACTGCACCAGCAGACGATGGTCTGGACCCCCTAAGGCCGTCGGCCCGGCCGGTGCGCCATACTCGCCCGGTGAGGGGACGCTTGATCGAGGTGACGGCCCGCCGGATCGCGACGCCCGTCTGGAGGAAACTGAGCGGACGTGCACAGTGGCGGCTGGCGCGCCTCCGGCACCCCACGTTCCTCGTGTACGCGGGCGGGATCGTCCGCGACGACCAGGGCCGCATCCTCCTCCTCCGGCACCGCCTGTGGCCCCCGTACAAGGCGTGGGGCCTGCCCGGCGGCTACGTCAACGCGGGCGAGCGCCTCCAGGACGGCGTCGCACGCGAGGTCCGCGAGGAGACGTCCCTCGAGGTCTCGGTCGCCGACCGTCCGCTCCAGGTGGCGAGCGGTTTCCGTTTCCGCGTCGAGACCTACTACGAGGCCGAAGTGACCGGCGGACGCCTCGACCTCGACCCCGCCGAGATCCTCGAGGCCCGCTGGTGCGCCCTCGACGACCTCCCGGCCGAAATGTCCCCCCGCCTCCGCACCCTCATCACCGCCCTCCCCGAGTAGGACGTGTTTCGAGGGTCAGCGGAGCGAGCCGACGAAACGATGGGGCTCGGTGAGGACGGTTCGGGCGTGCTGCAGATTCGGAAGCCTTCTCGGGGACGGCGTCCAGGTCGCTTGCGGCTGCCACGTGAATTCCGGGACCGTGATCGGACGCGCCTCCCTCATCGGCCCGCACATCGATTGGCGCGGCCACTGCCCGCCCGATACCTCGGTTCTCCTCCGCCGGCGCACCTTCGTGCCAGCAGCCGGCCGACAGTAATGACTCGCAGTTGATTACCAAGGTGTCTGGGCTCTCCTGAGTCGCGGCAACGGTCGCGCCGCCTCCGCCTCCGCGTCGACGTTCGAGTCCGGTCGACCTGGAACGATCCAATATGACTGTCGACATGCCTTCATTGTTAAAATCTCGTCGACATATGACTACATAATCGTCATGGCACCACATTTCACTATGTCGCCAGCCGGTGGAATGCGGTGGTGCGGTGTCGTCGGGCGGAGGCTGCGCGGTGGGTGGTCGGCGG
>NZ_QHJN01000147.1:0-20454 GCF_003947565.1 Actinomadura sp. WAC 06369
GCCCGACCACGCCCCCGACCCCACCGAGGACGACATGGCTGAGGAGATCCCGGCGGACGGTCCCGCCGCACCCCCGTCCGGCACCTACCGCATCCAGCTCCGCGGAACGCCCGAGGAGCACTTCGGCTTCGCCGAGGCCGCCGCGCTCGCGCCCTACCTGGCCGCGCTCGGCGTGTCCCACGTCTACCTGTCGCCGGTCCTGAAGGCGGCGCCCGGTTCCGCGCACGGCTACGACGTCGTCGACCACGCGCGGCTCGCCGACGAACTGGGCGGCGCCGAGGCGTTCGGCGCGATGGCGACCCGGTTCCGCGCGCACGGGCTGCGCCTGCTGGTCGACATCGTCCCGAACCACATGGCGATCCCCGACCCGCCCGACCTGAACGCCCCGCTGGCCGCCGTCCTGGCCGACGGCCGGTCGTCCTCCTTCGCCCGCTGGTTCGACGTGGACTGGGACGCGGGCGGCGGACGGCTCGTCCTGACCGGGGACGGCGAGCCCAACTACCGCCGGTTCTTCGACATCTCCGGGCTCATCGGCCTCCGCCAGGAGGACCGGGAGGTGTTCGACACCACCCATGCCCTCCCGTTCGACCTCGCCGACCAGGGCCTCGTGGACGGCCTGCGCGTGGACCATCCGGACGGCCTCGCCGACCCGCGCGGCTACCTGCGCCGCGTCGCCGCCCGGGTGCCGGACGCGTGGCTCGTCGTCGAGAAGATCACCGAGGGCGCGGAGCGGCTGCCGTCCGACTGGCCGTGCGCGGGGACGACCGGGTACGACTCGCTGCCGGTGATCGGCGGCCTGTTCGTCGACCCGGACGGCGAGAAGCCGCTCACCGACCTGTACACGTCCCTGACCGGCGGCCCGGCGGACTTCGCGGAGGCCGAGCGGGAGTCCCGCCGGTACGCGGCCGAGCACGGGCTGCGGCCCGAGGTCGACCGGCTCGCGCGCGTCCTGCACCGCGTCGCGGGCGACCGCCCCGGGCTGCGGCGCGCGCTGATCGAACTGCTCGTCGCGATGCCGGTGTACCGCGCGTACGTCGTCCCCGGGGAGGACGCCCAGCCCCAGGCCGTCGAGGTCCTGGAAGAGGCCGCCAGGCGCGCGCGCACACGGCTGTCTGAGGACCTGCACGGCGACCTGGACACGATCGTGGACCTCGCCTTGGGGCGGGGCGAGAAAACGGACCCCGAGTTCATCATCCGGTTCCAGCAGACGACGGCGCCGCTCGCGGCCAAAGGCGTGGAGGACACCGCGTTCTACCGGTGGAACCGCATGGCCGCCCTGAACGAGGTGGGCGGCGACCCGGGCCGGTTCTCGGTCGAGCCGGCGGACTTCCACACGCACTGCGTCCGCCTCGCCCGCGACTGGCCCCGGACCCTGACGACGCTCTCCACGCACGACACCAAGCGGCAGGAGGACGTCCGGGCCTGGCTGTACGTCCTGTCGGAGCTTCCGGACGCGTGGGCCGAGGCCGTGCACCGCTGGCGGGACTGGTGGGGCGGCGACCGCTCCCCGCTGGAGCCCGACCTGGAGTACCTGCTGTGGCAGACGCTCGTCGGCGCGTGGCCGCTGGAGGCCGGCCGCCTCACGGAGTTCCTCACCAAGGCGATGCGCGAGGCCAAGACGCGGACGTCCTGGCTCGACCCGGACACCGGCTACGAGGACGCCGTCCGCGAGCACGCCCGCCGCGTCCTGGCCGACCCCGACCTGATCACGGACGTCACCGCGTTCGTCTCCCGCCTCCACCCGTACGCGCGCGTCAACTCGCTCGGGCAGAAGCTCGTGCAGCTCGCCATGCCGGGCGTCCCCGACGTCTACCAGGGCTGCGAGATGACCGCGCTCGGGCTCGTCGACCCCGACAACCGGCGCCCGGTCGACTACGGGCTGCGCCGCGAGCGGCTGCACCGCCTCGACACCGGCCGCGCCCCGAAGGACGTCGACGACGAGAAGCTGCTGGTCACCATGCGGACGCTGCGGCTGCGCCGGTCCCGGCCCGACTGGTTCGGGCCCGCGGCCGGGTACGAGCCGCTGCCCGCCCGGGGGCCCGCCGCCGACCACGTCGTCGGGTTCGCGCGCGGCGACGCGCTCGCGCTCGCCACCCGGCTGCCGGTCGGCCTGGAGCGGCGCGGCGGCTGGGGCTCGACGACGGTCGGCGCGGGCCGGCAGGGCTGGCACGACGTCCTGACGGGCGCGTACCACTGGGGGCCCGACCTGCCCGCCGCCGAGGTGTTCGCGCAGCTCCCGGTGGCGCTGCTCGTCCCGAGGGAGATCTCGCGTTGACCCGGTTCGAGGTGTGGGCGCCGGACGCCCGCCGCGTGGACGTCGCGTGCGGCACGGCGCCCGACCTCGTCCGGCATCCGCTGGCGCCCCTGCCGGGCCGTCCCGGCTGGTGGGGGACGGACGTGCCCGGCGCGCCCCACGGGACCGACTACGGGTTCGTCCTCGGCGGGAGCGACGATCCGGCGGAGGAGGCGGAGGTCCTGCCGGACCCGCGCTCCCGGTGGCAGCCGAACGGCGTGCACGGCCCGAGCCGCGTCTACGACGACGGCCGCTTCGCCTGGACGGACGCCGGGTGGCGCGGGCGCCCGCTGCCGGGGAGCGTCCTGTACGAGCTGCACGTCGGGACGTTCACCCCGGAAGGAACCTTCGACGCGGCCATAGAACGCTTGGACCATCTCGTGTCGCTGGGGATCGACGCAGTAGAGCTGCTGCCCGTCGCGTCGTTCCCCGGTCACCACGGGTGGGGGTACGACGGTGTCCACCTGTGGGCCCCGCACGAGCCCTACGGCGGTCCGGACGGCCTCAAGCGGTTCGTGGACGCCGCCCATGCCCGCGGGCTCGCGGTCGTCCTGGACGTCGTCTACAACCATCTGGGCCCGGACGGGAACCGCCTCGCCTCCTACGGTCCGTACTTCACCGGCGCCCACATGACGCCCTGGGGCGACGCGGTGAACTTCGACCAGGCGGGGTCGGACGAGGTCCGCGCGTTCGTCGTCGAGAACGCGCTGATGTGGCTGCGCGACCACCACCTGGACGGGCTCCGGCTCGACGCCGTCCACGCCATCACCGACCTGCGCGCCGTTCACATCCTGGAGGAGCTCGCGGAGGCGGTGGCGGGCCTGTCCGCGCACCTGGGGCGCAATCTGTTCCTGATAGCCGAATCCGACCTGAACGATCCGCGCCTGGTGACGTCCAGAGACGCGGGCGGATATGGGCTCGACGCGCAGTGGAGCGACGATTTCCACCACGCTTTGCATGCGGCCCTGACCGGTGAGCGCCAGGGTTACTACTGCGACTTCGGGTCATTAGAGGTACTGCAGAAAACCCTGACACGGGTGTTTTTCCACGACGGCACGATGTCGGCCTACAGGGGGCGTCGCCACGGTCGTTCCGTCGACGTCCGCACAACGCCCGCGCACCGTTTTCTGGGTTTCCTGCAGAACCACGACCAGGTGGGCAATCGCGCGTCCGGGGACCGCATAAGCGCGACGCTGTCCGTGCCCATGCAGAAGGTGGGGGCCGCGCTCCTCCTCCTGTCGCCGTTCACGCCGATGCTGTTCATGGGTGAGGAATGGGGCGCGTCCACCCCGTGGTGCTATTTCACCGACCACGTCGACCCGGATCTCGGACGGGCGGTGAGCGAGGGCCGCCGGCGGGAGTTCGCCCGGCACGGCTGGGCGGGCGACGTCCCCGACCCGCAGGATCCGGAGACGTTCCGCCGGTCGGTGCTCGACTGGGCGGAGGCCGCCGGACCGCCCCACCGCGACCTGCTCGACTGGTACCGCGCGCTGATCGCGCTCCGCCGTTCGGAACCCGACCTCAACGACCCGCGCCTCACCCGGACGGACGTCGACGTCCGGGAAAGCGGCTCGGAACGCGTCGTCGCCATCCGGCGCGGCCGGATCCGCGTCGTCGCGAACCTCGCCGACCGTTCCGCGGAGATCGCGACCGCCGCGTCCCGCCTCGTCCTCGCCTCGGAACCGGACGTGAAACTCGAAACGGACTCCATCGGCGATTCCGGAATCCGCTCGCTGGTGCTTCCGGCGGCCGCCGTCGCGGTCCTCGAAGCGCCGGTCCCCGGGTGACATGCCAGGAATCGCCCGATCACTGGCAAAGATGTGTGTTCGCGGTTCTACTATGAGTGGCAAACCGCAGGTCAAGAGCGCGGCGGCGGCCGAGAAACGTTCAAGATTGGTCATACGATCGGTTCATGACCTCAGTACTGCTCGCCGAGGACGACACGTCCATCTCCGAGCCTCTCGCCCGCGCGCTGCGTCGCGAGGGGTACACCGTCGAAGTCAGCCCGGACGGACCGCAGGCGCTGGAGCGGGCCCTCGGGGGCGGCGTGGACCTCATCGTGCTCGATCTCGGCCTGCCGGAGCTCGACGGCCTTGAGGTGGCCCGCAGGGTGCGTGCCGAGGGGCACGGCGTCCCGATACTGATCCTGACCGCCCGGGCCGACGAGGTCGACACCGTCGTCGGGCTGGACGCGGGCGCCGACGACTACGTCACCAAGCCGTTCCGGCTCGCCGAACTGCTCGCCCGGGTGCGGGCCCTGCTGCGCCGGGGCAGCACCGAGACCCCGATCGTCCAGGGGGTCCGGATCGACGCCGAGTCGCGCCGGGCCTGGATGGGCGACCAGGAGCTCCAGCTGACCACCAAGGAGTTCGACCTGCTGCGCGTCCTGGTCAGGGACGCCGGCAAGGTCGTGACCCGCGAACAGATCATGCGCGAGGTGTGGGACACCAACTGGTGGGGTTCCACGAAAACCCTCGACATGCACATTTCCTGGCTGCGCCGCAAGCTCGGCGACGACGCCGGCAGTCCCCGCTACATCACCACGGTGCGGGGCGTCGGCTTCCGGTTCGAACGCGGCGACTAGCACCGGCCGCCACGGTCGCGCGACCCTTCCCCGGGCCTCCCCGAGAGGCCGGGGAGCCCGGTGCGGCCGTGGCATCACCCCTAAGGAGCCCTGATGAGGCGCCGACTCCTGCTGTCGACGCTCGCGGTGGCGGTGGTCGCGATCCTGCTGCTCGGCGTCCCCCTCGCCTACGCCGCCCACAAGCTCGTCCACGAGGAGGCCCGGAGGTCGCTGGAGCGCGAGGCGTCCACCATCCTCGGCGGCGTCGGCTACAGCCTCCAGACCGGACGGCCGCTGTACGGCGCGGTGATCGCCCGGGAGTATCCCGGCCGACACATCTTCATCACCCTGCCGGACGGCCGCACGGTCGCCGCCGGACCCGATCCGGGCGCCGAGCGGGCGCTGACCGCGGCCACGTCCGCCGGGGGCGTGCGCGTCCGGGTGTCCCGGCCCGCGTCGCAGGTGCGGGACGCAGAGCTGCGCCTCCTCCTGCTGATCGGCAGCCTCGCCCTGCTGGGCGTCGCCGTCACCGTCGGCCTCGCCATGGTGCAGGCCCGCAAGCTCACCCTCCCGCTCATCGACCTCGCCGAGACCGCCGACCGGCTCGGCACCGGCAACGCCCGCCCGCGGCGCCGCCGCTACGGCATCCCCGAGGTCGACCGGGTCGCCGAGGTCCTCGACCGCAGCGCCGTCCGCATCGCCGACCTGCTCGCCTCCAGCCGGGAGTTCGCCGCGGACGCCAGCCACCAGCTGCGCACCCCGCTCACCGCCCTGTCCATGCGGCTCGACGAGATGATCGAGGCGGCCGACTACCCGGACGTCGTCCGCGAGGAGGGCGCGGCGGCCGTCGCGCAGACCGAGCGCCTCGTCGCCGTCGTCGAGCAGCTCCTCGCCCGCGCCCGCCACGACCGCACCGGCGGCGCCGTCCCCGCCCCCATCGACGACATCATCGCCCAGCAGGTGGAGGAGTGGCGGCCGATCTTCCGCCGCGCCGGACGGGACGTCCGCATCATCGGCGAGCAGGGCCTCGTCGGCATGACCAACCCCGAGGGCCTCTCCCAGATCGTCGCGACCCTCCTGGACAACTCGCTCATGCACGGTGCCGGAACCGTGACGATCCACACCAAGCCGGGCGGCAGTTCGGTCGTGGTCGAGGTCGGCGACGAGGGCGACGGCATCCCGCCCGACCTCGAACCGCGGATCTTCGAGCGGAGCGTCAGCGGCGGCCGCGGCACCGGCCTCGGCCTCTACCTGGCCCGCTCCCTCGCGGTCGTGGACGGCGGACGGCTGGAGCTGATCCAGGCCCGTCCCGCCGTGTTCGGGGTGTTCCTCCGGCAGACCGCCCAGGCCCGGCTGGCCGCGGAACGCGTCGTCATCGGACCCGCCTGAGGACGGGCGGGCCCGTCGGTGCGACCGGGCGGGGAGGGTGCGCGGTCAGCGCGCGACGTAGTTCTGGGCGGGGGAGTCGAGGGGGTGGCCGAGCCGCGGCGCGGGCCGGGCGTCCGCGCGGTGCGCCCCCGCGGCGTCGCCCGTGGCGTCGCCCGCCGCGCCGCTCGCTGTGTCGCCGTCCACCGGCTCCGGCAGCCCGGACGCCGGGTCGACCGGCGGGGCGCCCGCCGGCAGGAACACCCACTTCTTGTACGCCCAGAACCGGAACAGCGTCGCCGCGCCCGTCCCGACGATCATCGCCGTGTTGTAGGGGATCGGCCCCTCCAGCCGCAGCACGTAGATCGTGAACCCGATGAACAGCTGGGTGATCACGAGGCCGACGCCGTTCAGCGCGAAGAAGAGCACGTACTCGCGGCCGACCCCGCTGCGGTCGCGGTGCCGGAACGTCCAGTACCGGTTCGCCAGGTAGGAGAACGTCGTGGCCACCACCGTGGCGACCAGGAACGACGTCATCGGCCCCACGTCGAGCCCGGCGTGCAGCACGTTGCTGACGATCATCGTGATGACGAACGCGATCGCGCCCACGCTCCCGAACTTGGCGAGTTCGCGCACCAGGTGCTCGAACTTTCGCTGAAGACTGGCCACCAGGCTCACGTAGGGGAACCGTCCTTCCGGACCTCGGCTGCGGCGCCGCGACGGGCGGCCGATGCGGGAGCACAACGAGGATAGACGCACGCGGTGCCGGAGACGCCTGAACAAGAACGTTTCACGTTGTTCCGGAGGTTCCCTGCCCGCGCCCTAGGGAGCCCACACCGAATCCGACGCACAGTACACGTGGTTTGTTCACGGCGCACGGCCGATAACCTTTCGACGTGACCCTTTCTACCCCCGTCGTCGGCATGGCCGGCGGCGGTCAGCTCGCCCGGATGACGCAGCAGGCCGCGATCGCCCTGGGCGTCCCGCTGCGCGTCCTCGCCGGCGCGCCGGACGACTCCGCGGCGCAGGCCGTCGCGGACGTCCGGGTGGGCGACGACCGCGCCCTCGCCGACCTGCGGGCGTTCGCCGAGGGCTGCGACGTGGTCACCTTCGACCACGAGCACGTCCCCGGCGACCACATCCGCGACCTGGAGGCGTCCGGCACGCCCTGCCGCCCCGGCTCCGCGGCCCTCGCCCACGCCCAGGACAAGCTCGTCATGCGGGAGCGGCTGAGCGCGCTCGGCGCCCCGTGCCCCGCGTACGCCCCCCTGCCGGCCGACGGCGCGGTCCCCGCGCTGGAGGCGTTCGCCCGCGACCACGGGCTCCCCGTGGTGCTCAAGGCCGTCCGGGGCGGGTACGACGGCAAGGGCGTGTGGGTCCTGGACGCCCTCGGCGACGCCGCCGCGGCGCTGGTGGCCGACCTGCTCGGGCAGGGCCTCGACCTCATGGTCGAGGAGCACGTCGCGTTCCGCCGCGAACTCGCCGCGCTCGTCGCGCGCTCCCCCTACGGGCAGGGCGCCGCGTACCCGATCGTCGAGACCGTCCAGGAGAACGGCATCTGCACCGAGGTCATCGCGCCGGCGCCGGGCCTGTCCGGCGACGCCGCCGTCGAGGCGCAGAACCTCGCCCTCGGCATCGCGGACGCCCTCGGCGTCGTCGGGCTGCTCGCCGTCGAGCTGTTCGAGACCGCGGCCGGACCGGTCGTCAACGAGCTGGCCATGCGCCCGCACAACTCCGGCCACTGGACGATCGAGGGTTCGCGCACGTCCCAGTTCGAGCAGCACCTGCGCGCCGTCCTGGACCTGCCCCTCGGCTCCACCGCGCCCACCGCGCCCGTCACCGTCATGGCGAACGTCCTCGGCGGCGACGACCCGGACGTCTACTCCCGCTACATCCACGTGATGGCGCACGACCCGGCCGTCAAGGTCCACCTCTACGGCAAGGACGTGCGGCCCGGCCGCAAGATCGGGCACGTCACCGCGCTCGGCGACGATCTCGCGGAGGTCCGCGAGCGCGCCCGCCACGCCGCCGACTACCTCCGCTGGGGTCCGGCGATGAAGCCCGAGAACGAGGAGAACGCATGAGCCCGCGCGTGGGCGTCGTCATGGGCAGCGACTCCGACTGGCCCGTCATGCGGGCGGCCGGGGAGGCCCTCGACGAGTTCGGCGTACCGTTCGAGGCCGACGTGGTCTCCGCGCACCGCATGCCGCACGACATGATCGCCTACGGCGAGGAGGCCGCCGACCGCGGCCTCCAGGTGATCATCGCGGGCGCGGGCGGCGCGGCGCACCTGCCGGGCATGCTGGCGTCGGTGACGCCGCTGCCGGTCATCGGCGTGCCCGTCCCGCTGAAGCACCTCGACGGGATGGACTCGCTGCTGTCGATCGTGCAGATGCCCGCGGGGGTCCCGGTCGCGACCGTGGCGGTCGGCGCCGCCCGCAACGCGGGCCTGCTGGCCGTCCGCATGCTGGCCGCCGCCGACGAGGACCTGCGGGCGAAGATGAAGGTCTTCCAGCAGGACCTCTACGGGCAGGCCAAGGCCAAGGGCAAACGCCTCCGCGAATCCCTCTGACCGCCGCCCGCCGCGCCGCGCCCGCCGCGCCGCCGCCGGCCCGTCAGTGGCGCTTGCTCCACTCGATGGCGGGGCAGCGGTCCATGACGACGTCGAGTCCGGCGTCGAGCGCGCGGCGGCCGGCGTCCTCGTCGACGACGCCCAGCGGCAGCCACACGGCGCCGGCGCCCGCCGCGACGGCCTGGTCGATCACCGCGCCCGCGTACTCCGAGCGCCGGTAGACGCCGACGACGTCGACCTTCTCGGGCAGGTCGGCCAGCGCCGCGTACCCGGGCTCGCCGAGCACCTCCGCGCGCGACGGGTGCACCGGGAAGATCCGCTTGCCGCGCGCCTGCAGCAGGCCCGCCTGCTGGTGCACGACCCGTTCCGGACGGTCGTTCAGCCCGACGAACGCCCAGGTGCGGGACTCGGCCAGCAGCCGGGTGATCACGTCCGGGTCCGCGAAGGAAGCATCCATACCGGGCACAACACCCGGCCCGCGTCGATCGTTCCCGCCGGACGCCGGACGCCGGACGCCGGACGCCGGACGCTCGTTCCGGTCAGCCGAGTGCGGCGATCACCGCGTCGGCGGTGGTGACGGTGCCGAGCAGCGGGAAGATCGTCTCGACCGCGAACCGGTGGGACGCGGCGTCGAACCCGCTCATCGCGTCCTCCGGGAACAGCAGGGCGTAGTCGTGGTCGCTCGCGGCCCGCGCGGTCGACTCCACGCCCGCGTTGGTGACCAGCCCCACCGGCACCAGCGTGTCGACGCCGCGCTCGCCCAGCCGTTCGTGCAGGCCGGTCTCGTGGAAGGCGCTCCAGGCGCGCTTGGTGACCGCGAGGTCGCCCGCGCGCGGCTCGATCTCGGCGACGAGCTCGCTGCCGGGCGGCTGCTCGGGCACGCCGGGGCGCTCCGCCCGCACGACGGCGACCGTCCCGCCCGCCGCGCGGAAGGCGTCCGCGAGCCGCGCCGACCGGCGGACGACCTCGGCGCCCGAGTGCGGGCCCGTGTCCATGCCCACGATGCGCACCTGGAGGTCGATGACGACCAGCGCCGTCCGCGCCGGCTCAATGATCAACTCGCTCATGGGCGGAGTCTAGGACGCCTTCAGCCGCCCGGTCGGATCAGGCCCGACTCGTAGGCCGCGATCACCGCCTGCACGCGGTCGCGCGCGCCGAGCTTCGCCAGCACGTTGCTCACGTGGGTCTTCACCGTGTGCTCGCTGACGACCAGTTCCGCCGCGATCTCGGCGTTCGACAGGCCGCGCCCGACGAGCGTGAGCGTCTGCCGCTCCCGGTCGGTGAGCGCGCCCAGCGCGGGCGCGTCCCGGACGGCGGGACGCCCGCTCAGCACGTCCCCGATCAGCCGGCGGGTCACGGTCGGCGCGAGCAGCGCCTCCCCGGCCGCGACCACCCGCACGGCGTGCACGAGGTCGTCCCGGCGGACGTCCTTCAGCAGGAACCCGCTCGCCCCGGCCCGCAGGGCGTCGTAGACGTAGTCGTCCTGGTCGAACGTGGTCAGCATCAGCGCCCGGGTGGCGGTGTGCGCGCAGATCTCGCGGGCCGCCTCGATGCCGTCCGTCCCGGGCATGCGGATGTCGAGCAGCGCGACGTCCGGACGGTGCGCGCGGACGGCCTCGACCGCGGCGCGGCCGTCGGCCGCCTCGGCGACGACCGCGATGTCGGGCTGCGTGTCGAGGATGAGCGCGAACCCGCTGCGCACCAGCTCCTGGTCGTCCGCGACCACCACGGCGATCGTCACGTGTCCGCCCCCGCCGGCAGCCGCGCCTCGACGCGGGCGCCGCGGCCGCCCGGCGCCGGGCCGAACGAGGCGTCCCCGCCGCACGCCGCGGCCCGCTCGCGGACGCCGACCAGCCCGCGGCCCCCGCCGCCCGCCCGCCCGGGGCCCCGCCCGTCGTCGGTGACGGTGACCCGCAGGACGTCGCCCTCCCAGGCCAGCGCGACGTCCACGCGGTCGGCCCCGGCGTGCTTCACCGCGTTCGTCAGCGCCTCCTGGACGATCCGGTACGCGGCCGCGTCGACGTCGGGCCGCAGCGTCGCGAGCCGGGCGGCCGCACCGGCGGGCGCCGGGGCCGACGGGGGCTCCGGGAGGGGGACGCCGTCGACGCTGAGCGAGACCGGCAGGCCGGTCTCGCGGACGCGTCCCGCCAGTTCGGGAAGCCGCGCCAGGCTCGGCTGCGCGTCCCGGGGGCCGTCGTCGTCCTTCAGCAGGCCCAGCATCCGGCGGAGCTGCCCCATCGCGTCCCGCCCGGACGCCGCGATCGCGTCGAACGCGGCCTCGGCCCGGTCCGGGTCCGACCGCACGACCAGCGGCCCCGACTCGGCCTGCACCACCATCAGGCTGACGGCGTGGGCGAGCACGTCGTGCATGTCCCGCGCGATCCGCGTCCGCTCCCGCTCCGCCGCCCGCTCCGCCTCCAGCCGGCGCTCCCGCTCCAGCCGCACCGCCCGCTCCTCCAGGTCGGCGGCGCGCTGCCGGCGCAGCGCCGCCGCCCGCCCCAGCGCGTACGCGGCGAGCCAGATCGCCGCGCCCCGCACCGCGGTGTCCACCGACCCGGGACGCACGACGAGCAGCGTGCTCGCCGCCGTGACCGCGAGCGCGAGCAGCCGGTCGCGGTGCGGCGACCGGTCGGCGACCGTGTACACCGCGACGAGCCAGCCGTACCAGATCGGCTGGCTCGGCCCGCCGCCGACCAGGTCGTACAGCGGGACGGACACCAGCACGGCGACCATGGCGGTGACGGGGAGGCGGCGCCGGAGCAGCAGCGGCAGCGACGACCCGAGGACGGGCGCGTAGAGCGCGGCGGACCACGGGCCGTGCATCGTCGTGAACGGCGCGAGCTGCGCCAGCAGCACCGCGAGGGCGAGGGCCGCGTCGACCGCGAGGTCCGGCGGTCTCCGGAACGCCCGGAGGGGCCGGGCCAGAACGGACATGACGCTCAAGCTATCCCGCGCGCCCGCCCCGGCACCTCGCCGGTGAGAGGGATCTCCGGCCGCCGTCCTCGCCCGCACCGGCGAGGCCCGGGTTCGCTCCGGGCGGCGATCCGCTCCGGGCCGCCGGGCGGCAGGCTCGTCCGGCATGAAGACCCTTCTGCTCGGCCCGGCGCTCATGCTGGCCTACGGAGTGATCCGCCTCTACGACGGGCTGGACGACCGCTACGGTCCCGGCGCCGCGTGGACCCTCGGCCACGTCGCGTTCCTCGCGGGCCTCGCCTGCTTCGTCCCGGTCGTCCTCGGCCTGCGGCGCCGCGCCGCCGGCCGTCCCGTCCTCGCCCTGGTCCCCGCCGTGCTCGCGCTGGCGGGCGCGGCGGCCCTCGCGGTCCAGTTCGCCGTCGACATCGCCGTCGGGTTCGCCTCCACGAGCCGACCGGAGATGGAGACGCACTTCCGGCAGGTCTCCGAGACCCCCGGCGTGGAACCGCTCGTGTACACCGTCGTGCCGCAGCTCTTCTTCTTCGGCCTGGTCGCGCAGCTCGCCGTGCTCGCGTCCGTCCGGGGCGTGCCGTGGTGGAGTCCCGTGCTCGCGGTGGCCGCCATCGTGGTCGCCGCGGCCGCCAAGGACCTGATCCCGGTGACCGCCGCGCTCCTCGGCGCGGCCCTGCTGCCCGCCGCGCCCGTCCCGGTCCGGCCGCGTCCGGCCGAATCGCGATCAGCGGGGCGGCGGGACGGGCACAATGGGCGCCATTGATGATCTTCGTCCAGGGGAGCAGCCCATGGAGGAGCCGCCGGCTCCGCCCGCGATCGACACGAGCGCGGCGCACCAGGCCCGGGTCTGGAACTACTTCGTCGGAGGCAAGGACAACTATCCCGTCGACCGCGCGTTCGCCGAGGAGATCCTGCGGGCCTACCCGGGGTTCGACGAGGTGCCGCGGCACGCCCGCGCGTTCCTCGGCCGGGCCGTCCGGTACCTGGCCGAGGAGGCGGGCGTCCGCCAGTTCCTCGACATCGGCACCGGCCTGCCGACCCACGACAACACCCACGAGGTCGCGCAGCGCGTCGCGCCCGACTCCCGCATCGTGTACGTCGACAACGACCCGCTCGTCCTCACGCACGCCCGCGCGCTGCTGACGAGCACCCCCGAGGGCGCGTGCGCCTACATCGACGCCGACGCCCGCGACCCCGAGGGCGTCCTGCGCGCCGCCGCCGAGACGCTGGACTTCGACCGCCCCGTCGGGCTGATGCTGCTCGGCGTCCTCGGCACGGTCCCGGACGACGGGGAGGCGCGGGCGATCCTGCGGACCCTCCTCGACGCCCTCGCCCCCGGCAGCCACCTCGTCCTCGAGGACGGCACCAAGACCGTCCGCCCGGACGCGGCGGCCGAGGCCGAACGCGTCCGGGACGAGTCGGGCTACGACTACGAGCTGCGCACGCCCGACCGGATCGCCCGCTTCTTCGACGGCCTCGACCTCGTCGAACCGGGCGTGGTGTCGGTGTCGCGGTGGCGTCCCGAATCGGACGCCTTCGGCACGCCCCCGCAGGTGGACGCCTTCTGCGGCGTCGCCCGCAAACCCTGACGGCCCCCGGTGCCGGCCCCCGGCCGGCCCCCGGCCGGGGGGGCCGGTCAGCCCGGCCCCGGCCGGGCCTCGGCGGTGCGGTGGAAGAGGCGGCGGAGGATGTCGGTGATGGTGACGACGCCGACGACCGAGCCCTGCTCGGTGACGAGCGCGAGCTGGTTGCCGGTCTCGCGCATCCGGGTGAGCACCGTGTAGACGGGCGTGCCGGCCTCCACCTGGTAGGCGGGGCGGGTCAGCGGCGCCGCCGGGGCGGTGTCGGGCGAGGTCAGGGTGTCGCGGACGTGGACCACCGACCAGGCCGGGCCGGGGACCAGGATCCGCAGGTGGCCGGACGCGCGCCCGGCGTCCTGCACGTCGGCGACGGTCGCGTCCGGCGCGACCGCGGTGAGCGGGGCGTCCCGCCGGACCAGGTCGCCGATCTCGAGGTTGCGCAGGTCGAGGGCGTCGGAGAGCTGGACCGAGTAGCGGGCGTCGAGGGCGCCGACGTTCGCGGAGTGCTCGACGAGGTGGCGCAGGGCGTCCGGGTCCTGGCCGGACTCGACCTGGTCGGCGGCCTGCACCCCGACCTTGCGCAGGCACCGGTTCGCGGACTCGTTCAGGGCGCGCAGCAGCGGGCGGGTCAGCCACATGAAGCCGCGCATCGGGATCGCGAGGAGGGTCGCCGACCGCTCCGGGTGCGCGATCGCCCACGACTTCGGCGCCATCTCCCCGACGACCAGGTGCAGGAACGTCACGATGACCAGCGCGAGGACGAACCCGGCGGCGTCCGCGAGCCACAGCGGGGCGCTCCACGAGGTGAACACGGGCGTGAGCCAGTGGTGCACGGCGGGCTTGGTGATCGCGCCGAGCGCCAGGGTGCAGACCGTGATGCCGAGCTGGGCGCCCGCGAGCAGGACCGTCAGCTCGGACGAGCTGCGCAGCGCGGCCCGCGCGGAGCGGCTCGTCGGGGCGGCGTCCTCCAGCCGGTGCCGCTTCGCGGCGATGAGCGCGAACTCCACGGCGACGAAGAACGCGCTGAGCGCGATGATCGCGACGGTGGCGGCGAGGACCGCCCACGGGTCGCTCATCGGTCCTCCTCCGCCGCGGCCGCGGCCGTGATCGTCAGCCGGACGGACGACGGCACGCGGTTGTCGACGTCGAGGACCTCCACGTGGACGAACCGGGCCGGCGGCTCCTCGTCGTAGGCGAGGTCCGCGGGGTCGGCGGGCAGCTCGACGTCGAGTTCGGCGCCGGGGTCCGGGAGGGCGCCGTGGGCGGCGATGACGAGCCCGGCGAGGGTCTCGTAGCCGCCCTCGGGCAGCCGGTGGTCGATGGCGCGCTCGACCTCGTCGATGTGGACGCCGCCGGGGATGATCCAGGCGTCGCCGTCCCGCACGATCGCGGGTTCGTCGTCGGCGGTGTCGTGCTCGTCGGTGATCTCGCCGACGAGTTCCTCGGCGAGGTCCTCGAGGGTGAGGATGCCGTCGAAGCCGCCGAACTCGTCGATGACGCAGGCGAGTTCGGCGCGGTTCCCGGCGAGGTGGTCGAGGGCGGTGGGCAGCGCCATGAGGGTCGGGACGACCGTGGCCGGCCGCATGATCGTCGACACCGGGTCGGTGGCGCGTCCGGCGGCGGCCAGGACGTCGTCGAGGTGCGCGACGCCGACCACGCGCTCCTCGGCGTCCAGCACGGGGTAGCGGGAGTGGCCGGTGCTCATCGCGGTGCGGACCTCGCCGATCGTCGCGGTGTCGTCGACGGTGTCGACGTGCGCGCGGGGGATCATGGCGTGCTCGACGTCCCGGCGGGGGAAGTCGAGGATCCGGTCGAGCAGCATCGACAGGTCGGGCGGGAGGTCGCCGCTGCGCCGCGAGTCGGCCACGATGTGCGCGAGGTCCCGCTCGGTGGCGGAGTGCTCCACGTCGTGGACGGGTTCGATGCGCAGCGCCTTCAGCAGCAGGTTCGACGACGCGTCGAACACCCGGATGAGCCCCCCGAAGACCTTGAGGTAGACGAGGGTCGACCGGGACAGCCACCGGGCGACGGGCTCGGGCCGGGCGATGGCGAGGTTTTTCGGGAACAGCTCCCCGAACACCATCTGCACGACGGTGGACAGGAGGAGCGCCAGGACGGTGCCCGCGGCGACGCCCGCGGCCGTGGAGACCCCGGCGCCGCCGAGGAGGTCGCCGAGGGCCTCGCCGACCAGCGGTTCGGCGACGTAGCCGACGAGCAGCCCGGTGACGGTGATGCCCAGCTGGGCGCCCGACAGCATGAACGAGGTGCGGCGGGTGACGGCGAGGGCGCGGCCCGCGGCGCCGTCTCCGGAGCCCGCGCGGGCCTGGAGCCGGGACCGGTCGACCGCCATGAAGGCGAATTCCTGCGCGACGAAGTATCCGGTGAGGGCGGTGATCAGCAGGATCACCAGGATCCCGAGGACCAGCGACAGCAGTGCGGTCAACAGCGGCCGGCCCGCTCAGCGATGTGATGTTCGTACATATGACTCACCGACTCCAACGACGAGACGCCCGGTCGGGTTCCCCCGCGGGGGTGATCATTGCCACAGGGGCGGGAAGGTCACCGGACCCTCCCGCCCTTGGCGGTTTCTTTCCGCGAACGTTATTTCCGCGAATGTGCGTCAGCGGGTGCTGTACGCGGGTTCCGGCTCGGGCGCCGCGAGCTCGCCGCGGAGCTTCTCGCCTTCGATGTCCAGGTTCGGCACGGCCCGGTCGAGCCAGCGCGGCAGCCACCAGGCGCCGCGGCCGAGCAGCGACATGGCCGCCGGGACGAGCGTCATCCGCACGACGAACGCGTCGATGAAGACGCCGACGGCGAGCGCGAACCCGATCGACTTGATGATCGGGTCGTGCGCGAGGACGAACCCGCCGAACACCGCGATCATGATGATCGCCGCGGCGGTGACGACCCGCGCGTTCTGCCCGAGCCCGTTGACGGTGGCCTGCCGGGGCGTGTCGCCGTGGACGTAGTCCTCCCGCATCTTCGACACCAGGAACACCTCGTAGTCCATCGCGAGGCCGAACAGGATGCCGACGAGGATGATCGGCAGGAAGCTGATCAGCGGCCCCGGGGTGTCGACGCCGACGAGCCCGGCCAGGTGGCCCTGCTGGAACACGGCCGTGGTGATGCCGAACGTCGCGGCGACCGTCAGCAGGAAGCCCAGCGCCGCCTTCAGCGGGACGAGCAGCGACCGGAACACGACCATCAGCAGCAGCACCGAGAGGCCCACCACCAGGATCAGGTAGACCGGCAGGGCCTCGGCCAGCTTCTCGGAGACGTCGATCCCCATCGCCGTCATGCCGGTCAGCGCGACGTCGGCGCCCGCGACGGCGTCGACCCGGTCGCGGATGTCGTGGACGAGGTCCTCGGTCGCGGCGTCGGTGGGCCCGCTCTCCGGGACGACGGCGACCAGCGCGGTCGTCCCCGCCTCGTTGAGCTGCGGGGGCGCCACCGCGGCGACGCCGTCCATGCCGCCGATGGTCTGCGCGGTCTGCTGCGCGGCGGCCTGCGTGGCCGCGGTGGTCTCGCCGGACACGACCGTCATGAGGCGCCCGTTGAAGCCGGGGCCGAAGCCCTCGCTGATCAGGTCGTACGCCTGCCGCTGCGACGAGTCCTCCGCCGCGGTGCCCGCGTCCGGCAGCGCGAGCCGCATGTCGGTGACGGGCAGTGCGAGCGCGCCCAGCCCGAGGATCCCGACGAGCAGCACGGGCACGCGCAGCTTCAGCACGCCGCGGCCCCACCGGTAACCGAAGTTCTCCCGCTTCTTCGGCGCGGGCGCGCCGTCGCGCCGTCCGCGCGGCAGCACCCGGGGCCCGGCGAACGCCAGGACGGCGGGCAGCAGCGTGAGCGCGACCAGGACGGCGACGGCGACGGTCGCGGCGGCGGCGAGGCCCATCGCGGCGAGGAACGGGATGCCGACGACCGACAGCCCGGCCAGCGCGATCACCACGGTGACGCCGGCGAACACCACCGCCGACCCGGCCGTGCCGATCGCGCGCCCGGCGGCCTCCCGGGCCTCCAGCCCGTCGAGGAGGTTCTGCCGGTAGCGGGACGTGATGAACAGCGAGTAGTCGATGCCGACGGCGAGTCCCAGCATCAGCGCCAGGACGGGCGTGGTGGAGCTGAGTTCGACGGCGCCGGTCAGCGCGTACAGCCCGGCCATCCCGACGCCGACCCCGATCAGGGCGTTGGCGAGCGTCATCCCGGCGGCCACCAGGGAGCCGAAGGTGATCAGCAGCACCACCGCGGCGACGATCACGCCGATGATCTCGGCGCTGCCCATCGCGGGCACCGCGACGGCGGGCTCGCCGCCCGCCGCGACCTCCAGCCCGTCGATGTCCCGGCCGATCTCGGAGTACGCCTCGCGCTGCGCGTCGGTGAGCTTCTGCGCCTCCTCCTCGAACTGGACCTGGACGAGCGCGTACCGGCCGTCGGGCGACACCGAGCCGCTCTGGAACGGGTCGAGGGCGGCGACGACGCCGGGCACGGCGGCCGCCTCCCGGACGACGGGCGCGACCTCGCCGGGGTTGAGCTTCGCGCCTTCGGGCGCGGCGATGGCGATCGTGCCGGACGCGCCCGCCGCCTGCGGGAAGTCCTTCTGCAGGGAGTCCATCGCCTGCTGGGACTCGGTGCCCGGCATGCGGAACTCGTCGGTGGTCGGACCCATGAACGCGGCCGCGGCTCCGCCCATCACGCCCAGCAGGATGAGCCATATCGCCACGACCGTGCCGCGGCGCCCGAAGCACCAGCGGCCAAGCCGGTAGAGCAAGGTCGCCATGAGGGAACAGACCTTTCAGTCGGAGAGGAGGGCAGCACGAAACCGCCGCGGGTGCGGCGTCTCGCCGGTGGGGGTTCGGTCGAGGTCGGCCGGCCGGACGGCGCCGGCCGGGGGGTCGGTCGGGGTCAGTCGGGGGTGCGTCCGAGCGTGCGCAGGGCCGCGGCGACCAGCGCGTCCCGCAGGGCTTCGTCGTCCAGGGACAGATCCGCGGTGGTCAGGAACATGCCGCCGAGCGCCATCCGCGCCGCCACCTGGTCCTCGAACGCGAGCGAGCCGCCCGCGAACGCGTCCACCAGCCGTTCCCCGAACCCTTCGAGCTTCGGGGGGCCGGTGTCGAGCATGGTGGCCTCGGCGAGGTTGTCGAACAGCAGCTTGACCTCGCGCCGGTACCGGATGGCGAGCCCGGCGAACTCGGTGACCGCGGCCACGGCGGCGTCCGCGCCGTCCAGGCCGTCCAGGCGGGCGTCGAGTCGCTCGGCCTCCCGCATGACGGGGACCATCAGCTCGGTGAGGATCGCCTCCTTGTTGCTGAAGTGGTACAGCAGCGACGCCTTGGAGCATCCGACGCCGGTCGCGATGTCCTGCAGCGAGGTTCCCCGGTACCCGCGTTCGACGAACAAATGCAGCGCCGAGGCGAGGATCCGGTCGTGCAGGCCGCTGGACGGACGGGTCATGGGACAACGATAACTGTCCGATCGGTCAGAGTCTGACCGATCGGACAGTGTCCTTCGTCACGCGCGATCCGGGCACGTTCCGCGACCGGGCGACCGCGCGCCGCCGCGAGGGGCGCCGTCAGGGGCGGCCCAGCGCCAGGTACGTCCAGCCCGCGGCGCGCCAGGCGTCCGCGTCGAGCACGTTGCGGGCGTCGAGGACGACCCGCCCGGCGACGACGGGCGCCAGGTCGGACGGCGCCAGCGCGCGGAACTCGCGCCACTCGGTGAGCAGCAGCACGGCGTCGGCGCCGCGGGCGGCGTCGGCGGCCGAGGCGGCGAAGCCGAGGGACGGCTGCACCCGGCGGGCGTTCGCCATGGCCTTCGGGTCGAAGACGGTGACCGTGCCGCCCTGCGCCTGGATCGACGCGGCGACGTCCAGGGCGGGGGAGTCGCGGACGTCGTCGGAGTCGGGCTTGAACGCGGCGCCGAGCACGGCGACGGCGCGCCCGGCGAACGAGCCGCCGAGGGCGGCCCGCGCGACGTCGACCGTCCGGACGCGGCGCCGCACGTTGATCTCGTCGACCTCGCGCAGGAACGTGAGCGCGCGCGACGCGCCCAGCTCGTCGGCGCGGGCCATGAAGGCGCGGATGTCCTTGGGGAGGCAGCCCCCGCCGAACCCGAGGCCGGGCCCGAGGAACCGGCCGCCGATGCGGTCGTCGTGGGCGAGCGCCTCGGCGAGCCGGGTGACGTCGGCGCCGGCCGCCTCGCACACCTCGGCCATCGCGTTGATGAAGGAGATCTTGGTGGCGAGGAACGCGTTCGCCGCCGTCTTGACGAGCTCGGCGGTGCGCAGGTCGGCGGTGACGAACGGGGTGCCGTCGGCGAGCGCCGCCGCGTAGACCTCGCGCAGCACCTTCTCGGCGTGCTCGGCGGCGCCCTGCTCGGCGGGCAGCCCGGCGACGATCCGGTCCGGGTGCAGGGTGTCCCGGACGGCGAAGCCCTCCCGCAGGAACTCGGGGTTCCAGGCGAGGACGGCGTCGCCGCCGACGGGCGCGAGCCCGGCGAGGACGCCGGCGAGGCGTTCGGCGGTGCCGACCGGCACGGTGGACTTCCCGACGACGAGGCACGGGCGGCGCAGCAGCGGCGCGAGCGCCGCGACGGCGGCGTCCATGAAGGCGAGGTCGGCGGCGTACGCGTCGGCCTTCTGCGGGGTGCCGACGCAGAGGAAGTGGACGTCCCCGAAGTCGGCGAGCTCCTGGAAGGACGTGGTGAAGCGGAGGCGGCGGTTCGCCAGGTTCCGCCGCAGGACGGGTTCGAGACCGGGCTCGTAGAACGGCAGGTCGCCGGCCGACAGCCGCGCGATCTTCTCCGCGTCGGCGTCCAGCCCGAGCACCTCGAAGCCCAGGTCGGCCATGCAGGCGGCGTGCGTGGTGCCGAGGTAACCGGTTCCGATGACGGTCAGCCGGTGGGCCAATGCGGGCTCCTCTCGGGACTGCTGCGGACCTTACGGACCCTTCCCCGGGTGCGGTCGGTCACTGCACGGGCGGGCGAAGTGTACTTGCCGGTAACATCGGCGGCATGAACCCTGATTTTCCCACGTACGCTCCGTCGGAGGAGCACGAGCTGCTGCGCAGCACGGTGCGCGAGCTGGCCGATGCGAAGATCGCTCCGTTCGCGGCGGAGGTGGACGAGGAGTCGCGGTTCCCGCGGGAGGCGCTGGAGGCGC
>NZ_QHJN01000148.1:0-20417 GCF_003947565.1 Actinomadura sp. WAC 06369
GGGTTGCAGCCCGCTGCGATGGGCCGCGCGGCCAGGCAGGTGCGCGCGGGTAAGCGGGAGTCGCGCGGCCCATCGCAGCGGGCTGCAACCCCTGCCGCGCGCGGGTGGGAGGGGGTCGCGCGCGGCCGGAGGGCGCTTTGCGGCGGCGTCCGTCAGCCGAGGCCGTGGTCGCGGAGGATGTCGTTCAGCTCCGCCTTGTTGTGCCGCTGGCCCTCTTCGAGGCGCTTGAGGATGAGCACCGCCGGGAGGCCGAACGTGCCGCCCTTGAACTCCTTGGTGCGGGTGCCGCCGACGGCGACGCACCAGTCGGGGATGCGGCCGCGGCTGATCTCCTCGCCGGTCTCGACGTCGATGACCGGCATGGACGCCGACAGGTTCGTGCCCGAGCCGACGACGGCGCCCTTGCCCACGCGGGCGCCCTCGACGATCATCGAGCGGCTGCCGATCATGGCCTCGTCCTCGACGATGACGGGCTTGGCGTTCGGGGGCTCCAGCACGCCGCCGATGCCCACGCCGCCGGACAGGTGGACGTTCTTGCCGATCTGGGCGCACGACCCGACGGTGGCCCAGGTGTCGACCATCGTGCCGGAGTCGACGTAGGCGCCGAAGTTCGTGAAGGACGGCATGAGGACGACGCCCGGCGCGAGGTAGGCGCCCCAGCGGGCGATCGCGCCGGGGACGACGCGGACGCCGTCGAGGCGGCTCTTCAGCGGGATGCGGTCGTGGTACCGGAAGTCGCCGACCTGCGAACGCACCATGCCGAGCACCTTGAAGCTGAGCAGGATCGACCGCTTCGCGCGCTCGTCCACGACCACCTCGTCGGTCGCGGGGTCGACGAAGGCCACGCGGGCCTCGCCGGTGTCGAGCTGGTCGACGGCCGCGGTGATGGCGGCGCGCGCGTCGGCGTCGTCCGGCGTGAGGTCGGCGCGCCGCTCCCACAGCTCGTCGATGACGTCGGAGATCGGGCTGGTGAACGTTTCGGTCATGTTCCCTGAGCTTACTGGTGGCCTGTTCCCGGTACGGTCTTCGCGTGGCTGTATGGGCGAGGTCGAAGTCGCGTCCCGCGGAGGGACCGGACGGTGGCGTGCCGCGCCGCCGCCGGCGCTGGGCCGTCATCACGTCCGTCTTCGTGCTCCTGCTCGGCGTGGGCGGATACGCGACGTACCAGTGGACGCGGCCGTACCTGCACGGGACGGGCTGCGAGGCGAGCACGGCCGCGGGGAAGATGTCGCTGAGCCTGGAGCAGGGCGCGAACTCGGCCACGATCGCGGCGGTGGCGTTCCGCAAGGAGCTGCCCGAGCGGGCCGTGGTGATCGCGTACGCGACCGCGATCCAGGAGTCGCACCTGCGGAACCTGGCGGGCGGCGACCGCGACTCGGTGGGCATGTTCCAGCAGCGCCCGTCGCAGGGCTGGGGCACGCCGGAGCAGCTCCGCGACCCGGTGGTGTCGACGAGCAAGTTCTTCGACGGGCTCGTCCAGGTGAAGGACTACCTCGACAAGGACCTGCACGTCGCGGCGCAGGAGGTGCAGCGCAGCGCGGACGGGTCCCTGTACCAGCAGCACGAGCCGGAGGGCGAGCTGCTGGCGGCGGCGTTCACCGGGAAGGAGCCGGCGGCCGCGCGGTGCTGGTTCCCGCCGGACGAGCGGACCGAGCCGCGCCGGGACGAGGCGGTGCGGGAGATGCGGCGGGCGTTCGGCGGCGGCCTGAAGGCGTCCGGCGCGGCGTCGGGGCAGTGGACGGCGCTGGCGGTGCCGGGCGAGCGGATCGGCTGGGCCGCCGCGTCGTGGGCGGTGACGCACGCGCAGGCGTACGGGCTGACCGAGGTGCGGCACGCGGGCCGGGCGTGGCGCGCGGAGTCGGGCCACGACGGCTGGGCGTCGGACCCGGACGCCCCGAAGGACCGCGTGATCATCCGCTGACCGCCCGCCGCGCCGCGGGCGTCGGGCGTTTTCGGGCCGTCCGGCGGCGATGACGCTCGGTCGCGGCGCCCGTGCGGCGTGTGCATGCCGGGCGGCTGCGGGGGAAGCGTGTCGGCATGGAGATCCCGCGGACCCTGGTGCTGACCGGGCATTTCCCCCCGGAACCGGGCGGGGTGCAGACGTTCACGTGGGAGCTGGTGCGGCGGCTGCCCGCCGACCGGCTGGTCGTGGTGGCGCCCGCGCGGGCGGGGGCCGCGGGGTTCGACGCGGGCCTGCCGTTCCCGGTCGTCCGGCGGCGCGGGTACCTGCTGTTCCGCGGGCTGGCGCGGCTCGCCGCGCGGCACCGGGTCGAGGCCGGGTGGATCACCGCCGCCGCCCCGTTCGCGATGTACGCGCCGTTCGTCCGGGCGGCGGGGGTGCGGCGGCTCGTCGGGTCGACGCACGGGCAGGAGCTCGGCTGGTTCCGGGCGGCGCCGACGCGGGCGGCGCTGCGCGCGGCGGCCGGGTCGTTCGACGCCCTCACGCACCTGTGCGCGTCCACGCTGCCCGAGCTGGAGGGCGCGCTCGGCGGCCGCACCCGGCTCGTGCGGCTGGCGGGGGCCGTCGACACCGACCGGTTCCGGCCCGGCCTGGACGGCTCGGCGATCCGGCGGCGGCACGCGCTCGGGTCCGGCCCGGTGGTGCTCAGCGTGGCGCGGCTCGTCCGGCGCAAGGGCCACGACACGCTGATCCGGGCGTGGGCGGACGTGGTGCGGCGGCGGCCGGACGCGCGGCTCGTCATCGTCGGGGACGGCCCGATGCTGCGCCGCCTCACCGAGCTGGGCGAGCGCGCCGCCCCCGGCTCCGTCACCGTGGCCGGCCCGGTGTCCGACGGCGACCTGCCGCTGTACTACGCGGCCGCCGACGTGTTCGCGCTGCCCTGCCGGGACGACCGCCGCGGGCTGCAGACCGAGGGGCTGGGGCTGTCGACGCTGGAGGCGTCCGCGGCCGGCCTCCCGGTGGTGGTCGGCCGGTCGGGCGGAAGCCCCGAGTCCCTCGTGGACGGGCGGACGGGCGTGCTCGTCGACGCGTCCCGAGGCCCGGACGAACTGGCCCTCGCGCTGCACCGGCTGCTGGCCGATCCCGGACGCGCCCGCGCGATGGGCGCCGCGGGCCGCGCCTGGACGCGCGCGGAATGGAGCTGGGACGGCGCGGCGGCGCGCCTCGCCGCCCTGCTGCGCGGCTCCCCGGCCGGCGCGCCCGGCGCGCGGGAGGGCCACGGACCGGGGGTGGAGCCCGCATGGGACTCAAGGATCGGCTGAACCGCCGGGACTTCCGGCGGCTCATCGTCGGCCAGGCCATCTCGTCGTTCGGCGACTGGATGGGCACCCTCGCGCTGATGTACTTCGTGCTGGAGATCTCCGGCTCGACGACCGCCGTCGGCGGGGTGCTGGTGCTGCGGCTGCTGCCGTCCGCGCTGGGCGCGCCGCTCGCCGCTCGGGTGGTGACCCGGTGGCGGCGCCGCAGCGTGATGCTGTCGTCCGACCTGATCAGGGCGGGGATGGCGGTGACGCTGCCGCTGCTGCCGTTCCTGTGGTGGGTGTACTTCTGGGCGTTCCTCATCGAGGTCGTGGGGCTGATCTTCCTGCCGGCCCGGGACGCGGCCGTCCCGTTCCTCATCGAGGACGACGAGGACGAGCACGACACGAGCACGCTGGAGGTCGCGAACGGCATCACGATGGCGACCTCGTACGGGATGATCCCGGTGGGCGCGGGCGCGTTCGGGCTGATCCTGTGGGCGTCGAACCAGGCGGGCTGGGAGGGCCACTGGCGCTACGTCGTGGTCTTCTGGTTCAACGCGCTGACGTACCTGGCGTCCTACGTGGCGGTCCGGTCGATCCCCGACCTCGGGCCGGGGCCGCACGAGCGGCGGGCGGCGGAGCGGGAGACCGAGACGCAGCGCGGGTTCGTCGCGGCGCTGCGGCTGCCGACCGTGCGGGGCGTGATCCCGGGCGTCGCCGTCATCGCCCTCGGCCTCGGCGCCCTGTTCTCCCTCGGCGTGGTGTTCGTGCGGAACGTGCTGGGCGCGGGCGCGATCGGGTTCGGCGCGCTCGTCGTGCTGTTCGGGGTCGGCGCGCTCATCGGGCTGCTGCTCGTCCACCGCAAGGGCTGGAACCTGCTGTCGCAGATCCGGACCGGGACGGTGGTGCAGGGCGTGGTGATCACGCTGATGGGGGCGCTCGCGTCCACGGCGTGGTCGTTCGTCGGCGCGGTCCTGTTCGGCGCGGGCGCCACCAGCGCGCTCGTCGGCGGCATCACCTACCTGCAGGAACGGCTCGGCGGCGGGGACCGCAACCTCGCCCTCACCGCCTTCCACGCGACGCTGCGGTTCGGCCTGGCGCTGGCGGCGCTGCTGTCGGGCCTGGCGGCGGACCTGCTGGACGGCGCGGACGCCACGCCGCTCGGGATGGCCCCGGCCCAGTTCGTCCTCATGCTGTCGGGACTGGTGGTGCTCGCGGGGACGCTCCTGGTCCGCGCGCCCCCCGGGTGAGACCCGCGTCACGGCGGGGCGATGTCACACTCGTCGCGGGGCGTCCCCTCTCATGGGCATGGAGGCCACGGGCATCACCGACCACGACACCGGCGGCCACGACACCGCCACGCGGGTCTTCGCCGACCACCGCGAGCTGCTCTTCTCCGTCGTCTACAACCTGCTCGGCAGCGTCGCCGACACCGAGGACGTCCTGCAGGACGCGTGGCTCGCGTGGGCGGCCCGCGACCGCCCCGAGGTGGCGAACCCGCGCGCGTACCTCGTCCGCGTCGCCGTCAACGCGGCCCTCGCGCGGCAGGCCGCGATCCGCCGCCGCCGCGAGACCTACATCGGTCCGTGGCTGCCCGACCCGCTCGTCGCGGGCGCGGACGAGTCCGCCGAGCGCACCGAGGCCGTCTCGATGGCCCTGCTCGTCGTGCTGGAGACGCTCAGCCCGCTCGAACGGGCCGTGTTCGTCCTGCACGAGGTGTTCGGCTACCCGCACCCCGAGATCGCCGCGATGCTGGACCGCTCGCCGGCCGCCGTCCGGCAGCTCGCCCGCCGCGCCCGCGCGCACGTCCACGCCCGCCGCCCCCGGTACACCGCGGACCCGCGCGTCCGGCGGCAGGCCACCGAGCGGTTCCTGCGCGCGGCGCTGGGCGGCGACATCGGCACGCTGCTGGAGATCCTCGCCCCGGACGTCACGCTGTGGATGGACGCCGGCGGCGCCCCCGGGAACCCGCTGCGCCCGATCCGCGGCCGCGACCGCGTCGCCCGCACGCTGGCCGCCACGGTCCCCCGCCGGGCCCGCGAGACCGACCTCGACATCGACTACCGGACCGTCAACGGCGACCCGTCCGCCGTCCTGTTCACGGACGGCGCGCCTTTCGCCGTCATGGTCCTCGACCTCGACGGCGACCACGTCACCGGCATCTACACCGTGACGAACCCCGACAAACTCCCGGCAGCCGAGTAGCCGGGGCGGTTGATCCACCGGCCCGGCGATGCTTGTGTCTGCGCATGAGCGCCGTCAGAGAACGACTCCGGATCATCGCGATCCCCCTCATCCTGCTGGTCTGCGGCGTCCTGTGCGTGACCACCGGCATCGAGTACGTGTCCGGCGCGGCGGAGCTGAGCGGGCATGAGGCGCGGGCCGACGGCACCGTCCTGGAAACGCGGGGCGCCGCCGGCCCCAAGGGCGGCGGCAACGCCTCCTACCGGGTGGAGTTCACCGACGCCGGCGGCGCCCGCCGCACCTTCTGGACGAGCGGGACCGCCGATCGCGGCGACACCGTCGACGTCGTCTACGACTCCCGGGACCCCGGCAGCGCCATCGTCGGCTCGACGGGAGAGCGGCGCGCCACGGGCATCGCCGTCTTCGTGACGGGCCTCGGGCTGCTGGCGGCCTTCGCCGCGACCGTCCTGGCGCTCCGCCGCAAGCCGGCCGGCCGCCGGGGGCGCGCGGCGCGCTAGCCCCGCGCGTCCGTCCGGTGCGAGGGCAGCACGCACACGGCGTCGAGCCCGAGCACGTGGTTGAGGCGGCCGAACGCGAGCCACGAGCCGATGCTCATGCTCAGCTCGACGATCTCGAGCTGGCTGTAGCAGGCGGTCATGCGGGCCCAGAACGCGTCGTCGAGGTTGTGGTGGTCGAGGGCGTACCGTTCGGCGTACTCGGCGGCGAGGCGGGTGCGGTCGTCGAACGCGCCGGTCGTCCGCCACCCGGCCACGGCGTCGAGGAAGCCGTCCTCGACCTTCTCGCCGTCCCGCTCCGTCCGCCAGTCGAGGCAGAAGACGCAGCCGTTGATCTGGGCGATCCGCAGCCGCGCGGCCTCGAACTCGCGGAGCCCGAGCGTCGTGTGGGCGTACACGGACATGGAGAAGTTCGCGGCGGCGGGGCCGATGCCCGGCACCATCTCCCCCCACACGTACTCGATCGCGTCCTTGCCCTCGGGGATGTCGATGTTCACCGCGCGGTCCTTCCGAGCTTGCCGGTCGCCGGACGCATCGGGACGTCGAGCGCGTCGTACAGTCCGGGTTCCTTCTCGACGAGCCAGTCGATCGCGCCGACGAGCCGTCCGACCGCGGTGGCGTTCCCGCCCGCCGCCCGGTTGCCGCTCGCGTCGACGGCCTCGACCGTGACCTCGATGCGCGGATCGCCCTCGATGATCACGCGGTGCGCGCCGTCGCCGGTCGGCGGGACGGGCCAGTCGGGGGCGCAGGACGGGTGGATGCGGGTGACGTGCTCGACGACGATGCGGGGCTCGCCCCCGACGATGCCCTGCACCTCGAACCGCACGGCGCCCTGCGTGCCCTTCTCGAACTCGCCCATCAGCTCCGTGGTCACCGTGGCGTCCAGCGGGCGCCGCTCCACGGCCTCCCGCACCTCGTCGAGCTCGACGCCGAGCCCCCGCGCGATCAGCCGCACCTGCCCGCCCCACACCATGGACGGGACGGACGGCGCCAGCATCGGCGGCTCGTAGTCCATCGGCTGCCCCATCCCGACGAGGTAGCGCACCGAGTCGGGCTGGTCGTAGGTGGTGTAGTCGAAGATCTCCTGGCACCGGACGGCGTCCACCTCGGTGCCCAGGCCGCTGATCATCAGCGGCAGGACGTCGTTGCCCCAGCCGGGGTCGACGCCGGAGACGAGCAGGGAGCCGCCGCCCTCGGCGACCGCCGCGAGCACGGCCTCGCGCATCTCCGCGGGCGCGCCGCGCTGGTCGTAGAGCGCGTACAGGGCGGGCGTCACGACCACGGCGCCGGCCCGGATCGCGCGCAGGATGTCGTCGAGCGCGTCGTCCGGGCGGACATCGCCGGACGCGGCGTACACGACGGCCCCGGGGCGCCCGTCCAGCACGGCGCCGGCGTCGTCGGTCGCCGCGACGCCGAGGTCGCGGCCGAGTCCGCCGAGGTCGCCGGCGTCGCGGCCGACCTTGCCGGGGTCGTGGACGATCACGCCGGTGAGCTTCAGCGCGGGGTGGGCCTCGACGGCCCGGAGGGCGAGCCGGCCGACGTTTCCGGTGCCCCAGACGACCGTGGAGATCATACGGCGGAGGCTAACAGCGCCCGCCCCGCTTGCCAAGCAAGCATTTGGTCTACTGACCGTAACCGGTTACTCCGGGTGAGTGATCGAACGTAAATTACCCTCGCGTATGTTGTGGCTTTTCCCTGGCCGCCGAGGTAGAACCTGTTCCAACCCACCCCATAGTGAGGGAGCTCACATGAGTGACCCGTCGCTGCCCGTAGCCAGATCTCACGGCGTATCGCGCCGCGGATTCATCGCTGGAACCGGTTCCATCATCGGCCTCGGGATGCTCGCCCGCCCCGCGTCCGCCGCCGCCGCGATCGGCAACGGAGCGCACGTTCCGGTCCTGATCATCGGCACCGGCTACGGCGGCTCCGTCGCCGCGCTGCGCCTCGCCCAGGCCGGCGTGCCCGTGCACATGGTCGAGATGGGCCAGTCGTGGGACACCCCCGGTTCCGACGGCAAGGTCTTCGCCAACACCCGGACGCCCGACTACCGCTCCTACTGGCTCAGGACCCGCACCAAGCAGCCGCTCAGCAACTTCCTCGGCTTCCCGCTCGACAAGAACGTCCCCCGGTACACCGGGATCCTCGACGCCGAGGATTTCGGCGGCATCACCGTCTACCAGGGCCGCGGCGTCGGCGGCGGCTCGCTCGTCAACGGCGGCATGGCCGTCACCCCGAAGCGCGAGCGGTTCGGGGCGATCCTCCCGTCCGTCGACGCCGACGAGATGTACGACGTCTACTACCCCCGCGCCAACGCGGGCCTCGGCGTCAACCAGATCGACCGCGCCTGGTTCGACACCACCGACTGCTACCAGTACGCGCGCGTCGGGCGGAAGCACGCCGAGCGCTCGGGCTTCGAGTTCGTCTACGTCCCGAACGTGTACGACTTCGGCTACATGAAGGCGGAGGACCTCGGGAACGTTCCCAGATCGGCCCTCGACGCCGAGATCCTCTACGGCAACAACCACGGCAAGAAGTCGCTCCGGCAGACCTACCTCGCCCAGGCCGCCGCGACCGGCCGGGTGACCGTCTCCCCCCTCCACCGCGTGACCTCGGTCGCGCCCGCGTCCGGCGGCGGGTACACGGTCGCCATGGAGCAGCTCGACACGAGCGGCACCGTCACCGCGACCAAGTCGGTGACCGCCGACCGGGTCTTCTTCGCCGCGGGCAGCGTCGGCACCAGCAAGCTCCTCGTGAAGCTGAAGGCGACCGGCGCGCTCCCCCGCCTGAACAACGAGGTCGGCAAGGGCTGGGGCGACAACGGCAACGTCATGTGCGGCCGCGCCAACCACATGTGGGACCCGACGGGCTCGCTCCAGTCGTCCATCCCCACGGTCGGCATCGACAACTGGGACGACGGCGGCGCGTTCGCCGAGGTCGCGCCCCTCCCCACCGGCATCGAGACCTACGCCTCGTTCTACCTGTCGATCACCAACACCCCGCACCGCGCCCAGTTCACCTGGAACGGCAGCCGGGTGGAGCTGAACTGGCAGCAGTCCTGGAAGCAGACCAGCATCGACATGGCCAAGTCGATCTTCGACAAGATCAACCGCAAGGAGGGGACGATCTACCGGACCGACCTCTTCGGCGTCTACAAGATCTGGGGCGACCACCTCACGTACCACCCGCTCGGCGGCGCCGTCCTCAACAAGGCCACCGACAACCACGGCCGCCTCCACGGGCACCCCGGCCTCTACGTGATCGACGGCTCGCTCATCCCCGGCAACACCAGCGTGAACCCGTTCGTCACCATCACCGCCCTCGCCGAACGGAACATCGACAAGATCATCGCCACGGACCTGTGACGCCGCGGTTCCGGCCGCGTCCCACCCCCGCGGCCGGAACCCGGCGGCGTTCGCCGTCCCGCACGGGACGGCGAACGCCGTGCGTCAGGTCCGCCAGGCGTCGAACTCCGTCTCGAAGTCTTCCGCGGTGACGAGATGGACCCTGCTCAGGGCGACCTTCGGCGTGCCGTTCCGCAGGTCCTCGACATGCCCGTTGCCGACCTTCCAGACGCCGATCAGACCCGAGTGCTCCGCGGCCACCCCCATGAAGCCGGAGCGCCGCCGGCGCATGCACGTCGCCAGCTCGGCGGCGTCACGGTCGTCCGCCACGTCCGCGCCGACCGCTTTCGCGAGGGCGGGCAGCCGGTCGCGGACGCCGATGCGGCCGTTGGCGAGGTTCCGTACGGCCGTGAGCCGGTCCTTCGTCGGCGCGTTGCCGGCCGCGGTGTACGCCCGGCACGCGTCGATGAGCGCCCTGTACACCGCCCGCGCGGCCACGTTCACCTCGTTGTCGGCGTCGAGCCGCGCCCGCTTGCTGACGGTGGACGCGAACTCCACGACTTCTCTGACCTTGTCGTGGAACGCGGCGAGCGGCCCGTCGGCCGAATTGACCGAGAGCGTCGACACCGTGATCGCTTCTTCGCCGAGCCTCTCGAACTTTTTGATGGCCAGAGCCACGCCGTGCGCGGCCCGGTATTCCATCAGGTCGGCCCCACTGACGTCGGGAAGGTTCTTCAGTTCCCCGTCGTACACGTCAGGGAACAGGTGCTCGACCCAGTAGTTGGGGTCCTTGACCTTCGCGAGGCAGAAAGCCCTCTCCTCGTCCCTGCGCGCATCACTGTCGGAGTGGTATTCCCCGACGAGATTGAGCATTCCAGCCACCAGCATCCCGTACCCCCATTTCGCCGTGGCTCCATATTCCCCGGCCACGCCCATGAACGCCACGCTCCGCCCCTGACCGATTGCGGTCAGTGATCATTAGTGCGAACGCGCGTCGAGTTCGACTTTGCTTGTGACGGGCCGGCGGGTGGAATCTTCACGGGCGGACGTGAAGATCTCACGAGGTGGTAGAAATGGGACGCTGGTGAGGGCCTGGGAGTAAGGGCGTGGGATGATCCGGGTTCTGCTCGCCGAGGACATGCACATGATCCGGGGAGCGCTGGTGGCGCTGCTCGACCTCGAACCCGACATCGAGGTGGTCGCGCAGGCGGCGACGGGCGACCGGATCGTCCCGCTGGCGCTGGAGCACGAGCCGGACGTCGCGGTGGTCGACGTCGAGCTGCCCGGCGTCGACGGGCTCACCGCCACGGCGGAGCTGCGCGCGCGGCTGCCGCGGTGCCGCGTGCTGATCGTGACGAACTTCGGCCGTCCCGGCAGCGTCCGGAGGGCCTTCGCCGCGCAGGCGTCCGGCTTCATGGTCAAGGACGCGCCGCCGGAGCGGCTGGCGGACGCCGTCCGGCGGGTCGCGGCGGGCGAGCGGGTGATCGACCCCGCGCTCGCGGTGGCCGCGCTGGAGGTCGCCGAGTGCCCGCTCAAGCCGCGCGAGCTGGAGGTGCTGCGGCGCTTCTCCGAGGGCGACGACGTCGAGCAGATCGCCGGGGCGCTGCACCTGTCCGCGGGGACCGTGCGGAACTACCTCACCGCGATCGTCGCGCGGCTGAACGCCCGCAACCGGCTGCACGCCGTCCGGATCGCCCAGGACGCCGGGTGGCTCTGAGCCCGGCCCGCCAGGTCGTCGTCTACATCTGCACGCTTGGCGTGCTGCGGGTGTGCTTCCAGGTGGGCGCGGCCGGGGCCGGGCCGGCGATCACGGTCGCCATCGCGGTGGTCGCCGCGCTGCAGGTGCCGATCTCGCTGCCGGGCAGGCGGCGGCTGTCCGCGGCGCTGTTCCCGGTGCAGGCCGCGGTCAACTACCTGCCCCTGCTCGTGGAGGCGGACGCCTGGCGGACGGGCGGCTCGGGCTTCGTCGCCGCGTCCGCCCTGCTCGTCGTGCGGGGGCCCGCGGCGTGGGCGCTGCTCGGGCTGGTCGCGGCGGGCGAGGGCGTCCTGGCCGCCGGGCTGGACCGCCCGCCCGAGGACGTCTTCTACGCGGTCACCGCCCCGGTCAACGTGGGCCTGATGCTGTACGGCCTCAGCCGCCTCGCCGACCTGCTGGACGAGGTGCGGCGGGAACGCGCCGAGCTGGCGGCGCGGGCCCGGGAGGTCGAGCGGCTGCGGCTGTGGCGGCACGTGCGGCTGATGGCGGCGAGCAGCGTGGCGCACGCCGAGGAACTGGCGCTGCGGGCGGGACGCGCGGACGGCGCGGCGATGCGGGGCGCGCTGGCCGCGGCGGTGGCGGTCGCGCGGGAGGCGCTGCGGCGGGTGCGCTCGCTGCCGCACGCCGAGGGCGCGGTCCCGGCGCCGTCCGGCGACCGCGACGCGCGGATCGTCCGGGCGGCCACGCCGATCCTCGTGGTGACGCACGTGCTGTTCGTCGGGCAGGCGCTGGTCAACTTCGCCGTCCTGGGGAGGTCCGCGGCCGCCGGGTATCTCGCGCTGCTGCCCGTGTCCTTCGCCCTGCAGTCCTGGCACCTGGTGGTCCTCGCCCGGGGGCGGCGGCCGCGGTGGCTGCCCTGGACGCTGGCGGCGCAGGCGGTGACGATCTACGCGCCGCTCGCGGCCGGGGAGACGTCCGGGCTCGTGGTGTCGGGGTTCTTCGCCGGCGTCGTGCTGCTCGGCGCGGGGCCGCGGGCGGCGTGGCCGCTGTGCGCGGCGGTCTGCGCCGTCTTCGGGGCGGACGGCTGGCGCGTCGACGGCCCGCTCCTCGCCTGCTACCAGTTCTCCGTCGCCCTCGGGACGGCTCTGGCGGTGTCCGGGATGACCCGGCTGGTCGTCCTCATCACCGAGCTCCGGCGCACCCGCGCCGAGCTGGTGGAGGTGGCGGCCCTGCGCGAGCGGCTGCGGGTGGGGCGGGACGTGCACGACCTCCTCGGCCGCGGGCTCACCGCGGTCGTCCTGCACGGGGAGCTGGCGCTGCGGCTGCTGGACGCCGATCCGGGGCGCGCGGCGGGCCGGTGCGAGCGGATGGCGGAGGCGGCCCGGGCGGCGCTCGCCGACATCGCCGCCCTGGACGCGCCGGACCGGCGGCCGTCGCTGGCCGCCGAGGTCGACGCGGCCCGGGCCGTCCTGGAGTCCGCCGGGACGGCCGTGCGGATCGACGCGGCGCCCGTGCCCGGCCGGGCCGGGGACGTCCTGGCGATCGTGCTGCGCGAGGCGGTGACGAACGTGCTCAGGCACGGCACCCCGGACGGGTGCGCGGTCGAGATCGCCGTCGCGGACGGCCGCGCCCGGCTGCGCGTCGCCAACGGCGGGGCCGCCGCGGCGTCCGCCGAGCCCGGGACGGGGCTGCGGAACGCGCGGGACCGGCTGGCGGCCATCGGCGGCGACCTCACCGCCGTCCGGACCGGGGACCGGTTCGAGCTGGTCGCCCGCGCCCCCGTCGCGCGTGAGGATCTCACGCCGACGAGGTGACCGCGGCGTCTGTGCCGGACGGCCCCCGGTGCCGCACAGTGGGTCCGCCATCGGACACGAAGATCGACTGGGGACCATGAATCGTCGACAGTTCCTCGCGGCCGTCTCCCTCACCGGCCTCGCCACGGCCTGCGGTCAGGGCGGCTCGCGCGCACCCGCGAACCCGGCCGCGTTCCGCACCGCGCTGCCCGTCCCGCCGCTCCTGGAACCCCGGACGGGCGCCGACGGCGTGCGGCGGTTCGCGCTGACGATGCGGCGGGGCCGCGCCGAGCTGCTGCCCGGCCGGCCCGTCAAGACCTGGGGGTTCAACGGCCCGCACCTCGGGCCGACGCTCCGCGCGGCGCGCGGCGACCGGGTGGCGATGACCGTCGCGAACCGGCTGGGCGAGGCGAGCACCGTGCACTGGCACGGCATGCGGCTGCCCGCGAAGATGGACGGCGGCCCGCACCAGATGATCGAGCCGGGCGCGACCTGGCGCCCGCACTGGACGATCGACCAGCCCGCGGCCACGGCGTGGTACCACCCGCACCCGCACGGCCGGACCGCGGCGCACGTGTACCGCGGCCTCGCCGGCCTGTTCATCATCGACGACCGGACGGACGCGGACCTGCCCGCCGAGTACGGGGTCGACGACGTCCCGCTCATCCTCCAGGACAAGGAGCTGGACGAGACCGGCGCGCCGACCGGCGACCCGCTGAAGGGCACGTTCGGCATCCTCGGCGGCCACATCCTCGTCAACGGCGTGCACGCGCCGCGCCTGGACGTCCGGACCCGACTCGTGCGGTTCCGGGTGCTCAACGGCTCCAACGCCCGCCGCTACCGGCTCGCCTTCGCGGACGGCCGCGCGTTCCACGTGGTCGGGAACGACGCGGGCCTGCTGCCCGCGCCGGCGGAGGTCGAGCAGGTCCCGCTGTCGCCCGGCGAGCGGGTGGAGATCGTCGTCGCGTTCGCCCCCGGTGACGAGGCCATGCTGCTGACGCGGTCGGGATCCCACGACGTCGACGAGGGCGACTTCGACATCCTGAAGATCGTCGCGGCCGCGCGGCTCGCCCCGTCCCGCCCGCTGCCGGCCCGGCTCGCCGACCCGGCGCCGATCGCGGTGCCGCCGGGCGCGCGGGTGCGCCGGTTCCGGCTCGAGGGGCACGACGCGATCAACGGCAGGGAGATGGACATCGCACGGATCGACGAGGTGGTCCCCGCCGGCGCCGTCGAGGTGTGGGAGATCGAGAACTACGTCTACGCCCACAACTTCCACATCCACGAGGTGGCGTTCCAGGTGCTGGAGGTGGCCGGGAAGAAGCCGCCCGCGTACATGGCGGGCCGCAAGGACACCGTCTACCTGCCGCCCAAGAGCAAGGCGCGGCTCGCCGTGCAGTTCGGGACGCACACGGACCCGGGCACGCCGTACATGTACCACTGCCACATCCTCCGGCACGAGGACTCCGGCATGATGGGCCAGTTCGTGATCGTGCGGCCGGGCACCGAGCGGTCCGTTCCGCGGCGGATCGCCGCGCCCGGCGGGGCGCACGGGCACGGGCACTGACCCGCGCGGGTCAGCCGCCCGGCTTCGTCATCGTCGCCAGGGCCCGGTCGGGTTCCCAGTGGGCGCGCATGGACGTGACGAGGCCCGAGTCGTCGACCCGGTAGATCAGGACGCAGTCGATGGTCACCGTGGAGCCGTCGCCCATAGTCGTCGTGATCGTGGTGACGTTGGCGCAGGAGTCGCCGTTGGCGAACGAGTCGCGGATGTGGAACCGGAACTCGGCGACCGTCGCGATGTTCTTGTCCCAGAACGCGGCGATGCCCTCGTGGCCCCGGTGGCCCTCGCCGGACGGGTCCATGAAGGACGGGCCGACGGGGTCTTCGAGGAGGACGTCGGGCGCGAACAGCTCCAGCCACGCGTCCTTGCGGCCGGCGAGGACGGCGGCCATGGACGCGCGGGAGGCGCGGCGGGCGGGGTGGTCGGCGTCCGGGGCGTCCCAGGTAACGGCTTCCATGACCGAACTGTAACCTGTTCTCGTTTTGCCGTCGATGGTCAGCCCGCCTTGGCGATGACGGTCTCGGCGAAGCGTTCGAGGTGCTCGACCTTCTTCGCGAGGGGCTCGGTGTCCGGGCCCTTCCGGTACGGGTTCCGGAAGCCCACGATCACGTCGGTGACGCCCTTGTCCTCGAGCCGCTTCACGCCGTCGGGCGTGTAGGCGTCCATCGAGATCACGTGGATCTCGAACGGATCACCGGCCTTGCCCTCGGCCCGGCGGACGGCGTCGAGCCTGGCCAGCAGGGCGTCCAGGTCGTCGCCGCCGCCCGCGTGCATCCAGCCGTCCCCGCGGACGACCGCGCGGCGCAGCGCGGGCTCGCTGTGCCCGCCGACGAGGATCGGGACGGGACGGGCCGGGTTGAGCTTGATCGCGGGAATGTCGAAGAACTCGCCGCGGTACTCGAAGTACTCGCCCGTCGCGAGCCCGCGCAGCACGTCGATGGCCTCGTCCATCCGCTTCCCGCGGCGCTCCCACGGGACGCCCATCGCCCGGAAGTCCTCGGGCCACGGGCTCAGGCCGACGCCGAGGCCGAGGCGGTCGCCGATCAGCCCGACGATCGACATCGCCTGCTTGGCCACCAGGACGGGCGGCCGCACCGGCAGCTTGAGGACGAACGGGGTGAAGCGGATGCGCTCGGTCACCGCGCCCATCGCCGCGATCAGGGTGAACGTCTCGATGAACGCCTTGTCCTCGAGGAACTCCCGGTCGCCCGTCTCGGTGTACGGGTAGGAGGTGTCCGACTCCTTCGGGTAGATGAGGGAGTCGGCGACGGAGAAGCTCGCGTACCCGGCCGCCTCCGCCGCCCGCGCGAGCGGCAGGTAGTGGGACGGGTCGGTCATGGCCTCGGCATAGGTGAACCTCATACGATCCGCCCCGGGTCGACGACAGCTGGTCCGGAAATACTAGAACGTGTTGCAGTCCGGGGCCAGGGGCCCGCCCGTCCATCCCGACACGTCGGTCGGGGGACGAAGTCAACGCGCCGAGACGATCCGGCGGTAAGAGCGCATGTACGCGACGAGGCTCACCAACGAGACGATTCCGACCAGTCCCATGCCGAGGAACGGCAACTCGCTCGACACCTTGAGGGCCACGCCGGCGACCAAAGGCGCACCGGCCATGGCCGTGAGCACCCACGGAAGGACGGCTTCCTGGAGGGACGCCCCCAGCAGCGTCGCCTGGCCTGCACAGATAAGACAGAGGGTGCCCACGGCGGCCACCGCCGCCACGGCTCCCGGCAACATGCCCGCCAGGGCCACCACCAGGGCGAGGATGCACCAACCCACGACGAACGAAGCGAAACCCGGCCCCGTCCTCCGCCAGAAGGCGCGGCGCGCCTCCGCCTTGACCGTGGACCGGGCCTGCTCAGGCCCCCAATCGCGAGGAACCACATCGATCTCGCTCATCTCTCACCCTCCGGACTTGATGTGAAAGATGATCGGGGCCGCGACCATGAGCGTGTGCATAGATGTGGAGAATCGGTAGTCGAGCCGCAGGATTCCGCGCTCGAACCGGCCGACGCGCCGCCCGTCCAGCGCAACGAAGTCGCAGTGCCGATGCACCGGCTCCCCTTTTCGCGACTGCGCCTCCCACACGATCGTACCGAGCATTTCCTCGTTCACGTCGACGAAGCACTCCCGCGGGGACACACGCCTTCCGCGGACATCGCCGGCGATGCCCGTGATCCGCCCGATCATGCGATGGTCGGCGCCCGTCACGAAGATGATCGGCTCGCCCTCCACCCGTTCGAGGAAGAACAGGACTTCACCGCCAGGGTCACGCACCTGAACGGAGAAAGCGGAGGTGTCGTACGCCTCGGAGAAGTCTCGACCGAAGGCACCGGCCCCCTCGCCACCGTGAACCGGTATCGCCTCGGCCACGAGCCGTCCGGCCGCGTCCACCACCTGGAAGTTGCGGCGGCGGTTCTCGTAAAGCAGGACAGCGCGTTCGAAAAGGGCGGCACCTGAAGGCATATCACTTGTCCCAGGGCGGGGTCTCGTCTACCTTTTGGACCCCTTTGCTCGGGTCCGAGAACACGGGTCGATCCATGGATCCCTGCGGCCCTACACCTTGCAACTTGTCCTCGAACCGCCCATCCTTGACACCACCTTCATAGCTCACTTTGTGACCGGTCTGCGAGTTCTCATAACCCGCATTCAGGCTACCTCCCTGGGGAGTCCAGTTCCCCTCCTCGTCCTTCTTCATGGCGAATTTCCCACCGCCGGTGACATTGTTCACCCCTGCTGGGTCGAGTGGCACTTTTGCCTTGTACTCACCCTCGACCCCTTGCAGTCCATCTTTGTACTTCCCGCGCAGCGCGACCTCGTTCTCCACGTCCCCGCCAGGCGTGGCAGTGAATTTCGCACCGACCCCCAAACCCCATTCTCCGTCTTTATTTCGATCAGCGTCCATATCCACCTCCTTGAGCGGGAACCGCGAGTCCGGGGTGCGTCCCAGAAAAGCAAGCGGAGCGTTCGCGGCGTTCTGGAGGAGGTTGGCGCCGCCCGACTTGGCGCCGTTGGCGAAAGCCCGGTCGAACGCGGCGCCGGCGTCCTCGTTGCCGTGCTGGCCCTGGATGTCGGCGACGAAGGACGCGCCCCCGGCCAGGGCCGCGAGGGAGCCGGTGCCCGCGATCGCGCCGAGCAGCGCGGTCGTCACGTGGGTCACCGTCGCGGCGGTGCCGGCGAGCGCGAGGCATTCGGGGTACGCGACGACCGTGAACGCGGCGACGGCCAGCGCGTCGAGGTAGGCGGCCATGCCCATGGCGAAGACGGCGTAGCCGAACAGGGCCCAGGCGAGCGCGTACAGCGTGATGCACACCGCCATGCAGTAGTTGTGCAGGTAGTCGAGCTGCAGGCAGTACTCGCTCACCGTCGCGTCGTACGCGGTGCGGTCGTCCGACGCCCACGCGTGGTCCGGGATGCCGGACGCCAGCCGGCGCAGTGCGGTCGCGGCCGTCTCGAGTTTGGCGGCGGCGTCGCTCCAGCCTTCGGCGGCCTTGGCCAGGTTCTGCGGCTTGCCCGTGGTGAGTTTGAAGTCGAAGGCGATCATGAGGCCGGGCGGGAGGATGACTCCCGCCGAGGAGGCCATGAAGAAGGCCGCCTGCATCATGCCCTCGGCGCTGCCGAGGATGCCGCCCTGGACGTTGCCGCTGAGCAGCCCGCCGGCCAGGCCCCCGGCGGCGGCGCCGCCGGCCGCCGTGCCCGCCGCGCGCCCGCCGGCCGAGCGCATCGGGGCGTCCGTGCGGGCTCCCGTTCCGCCTCCGGTCCGGGGCGTCACCGGCCCTCCCTCCCGGCGGCTCCCGGCTCAGTGCTTCGCATTCGCCTGCTCCGTTTCGTGCCACCGCTGGGCCGTCACGGCGAGCCTGCGGGCCATCTCGTCGGCTTCCTTCTTCAGCGCCTCGGTGTCCTCGAATCCGAACTGCGCCGCGATCGGGTAGGCGGCGGAGGCGAGGGACAGGGTGATGCTGAAATCGCCGCCCTCAAGGTTGTATACGCCATCGGCGTTGATGGCGTTCCTGGCCGCTTCGAGCATGCTGCACACATACTTCTCGACATCTTCGCCGTGTTTGGCGATCCATGCGGGATCTACCTTTTTCTCGCCCATACGCATTCACCGCCCGCGGTCACGTCATCGATACGGCACCACTCAGCCCCGGCTTATGCCGCCCGAAGCGTAGCAGCGCTAACTATGGCTTTGCAGGCGGACGGAACGCCCGTCATGGCGGAGACGGGGCCGCACATGCCGAAGCGCCCCCGAAATGGCTGACGGGGGCGCTCGGGCGGGTGGCGTGGCCGAATCCGGCCGGATCAGACGCCGAGGGAGCGGCCGATGATTTCTTTCATGATCTCCGTCGTGCCGCCGAAGATGGTCTGGATGCGGACGTCCTGATACGCCTTCGCGATCGGGTACTCGGTCATGTAGCCATAGCCGCCGTGGAGCTGGACGCAGCGGTCGACGACGCGCTTGAGCAGTTCGGTGTTCCAGTACTTGAGCATCGCCGCCTCTTCGGCGCTGAGCTCGCCCTTGCTCTCCTTGACGATGCACTCGTCGGTGAAGGAGCGGGTGACGGTCAGCTCCGTCTTCATCTCGGCGAGCGTGAAGCGGTTGTGCTGGAACTTGCCGATCGGGCGGCCGAACGCCTCGCGCGTCTTGCAGTACTCGAGGGTCTGCTCGAACGCGGACTCCGCGGCGGCCTGCGCGGTGGCGCCGATGGAGAGCCGCTCCCGGGCGAGGTTCTGCATGAGGTAGATGAAGCCCATGCCCTCCTCGCCGAGGAGGTTCTTCGCGGGCACGCGGACGTTGTCGAAGAACAGCTCGGCGGTGTCCTGGGCGTGCATGCCGACCTTGTCGAGGTTGCGGCCGCGCTCGAAACCGGCCATGCCGCGCTCGACGGCGAGGAGGCTGACGCCCCGGGCGCCGGCGGACGGGTCGGTCTTGGCGACGACGATGACCAGGTCGGCGAGGATGCCGTTGGAGATGAAGGTCTTCGAGCCGTTCAGGACGTACTCGTCGCCGTCCCTGATCGCGGTGGTCTTGATGCCCTGCAGGTCGGAGCCGGCGGCGGGCTCGGTCATCGCGATGCCGGTGATCAGCTCGCCGGAGCAGTACCCCGGGAACCAGCGGGCCTTCTGCTCGTCATTGCACAGCTGGCGCAGGTACCCGCCGTTGATGTCGTTGTGCACGGAGAAGCCCGGGCCGTGCACGCCGGCCTTCGCGAACTCCTCGTTCATGATCACGTAGTACCGGTAGTCGGGGTTCCCGCCGCCGCCGAACTCCTCGGGCATGTCGATGCCGAGCAGGCCCTGCCGTCCGGCCGCCAGCCACACCTCGCGGGAGACGACGCCGTCCTTCTCCCACTGCTCGTGGTGGGGCGCGATCTCCTTCTCGATGAAGGAGCGGACCATGTCGCGGAACGCCTCGTGCTCCTCGGTGAAGATCTCCCGTGCCATCCGGCGGCCTCCCTCGATAAGTGACTACTGATACAGGGTTAATGTAACACTGGTGGTGTCACATGGAGGGGGCGGGATGGAGCTGACCGTTGACCAGCTCGCCGCGCGGGCCGGGGTCAGTGTGCGGACGGTCCGGTTCTACGCGGGGCGCGGGCTCCTGCCGCCGCCGAGGCTGCGGGGGCGGACGGGCCTGTACGGCGAGGAGCACCTCGCCCGGGTCGAACTCGTCCGGGAGCTGCAGAGCCTCGGGCTGACGCTCGCGGCCATCGAGCGGCACCTGGAGAAGATCCCGCTGGACGCGCCGGTGGAGGACCTCGCGCTGCAGCGGGCGCTGCTCTCGCCGTGGGCGCCGGAGGAGGCGGAGACGCTCGACCGGCACGAGCTGGACCGCCGGGCGGGGCGGCACCTCGACGACGACGCGCTGCAGCGGCTGGAGGCGCTCGGGGTGCTGGAGCCGGTCTCCGCGGACGAGGTACGGATCGTCAGCCCCGCCCTGCTGGGGGTCGGGGCCGAGCTGGCCGCGCTGGCGCTGCCGCTGGAGACGCTCGCCGCCGCCCACGCGGCCGTCGACCGGCACACGGCCGCGCTGGCGGCCGAGCTGCAGGCGGTGTTCCAGGACAGCGTGGTCCGCCCCTACCGGGAGGGCGGACCACGCTGTCCTGGAACACCGCCTGCAGC
>NZ_QHJN01000149.1:0-20112 GCF_003947565.1 Actinomadura sp. WAC 06369
GGACGACCTGCCGGACGGGGTGCCGGGGGTCGAAGGACGCGAGCGGGTTCTGGAAGATCAGCCCGGTGCCGCCGCGGCGGCCGCGGCGGCGGCGAGGTCGCGGGCGAGGTCCGTCCGGGGGTCGGTGAGAACCCGCGCGGCGGGGCCGTGCTCGACGATCCGGCCGTCGCGCATGACGGCGATGTCGTCGGCCCAGCGGGCGGCGGCGGCCAGGTCGTGGGTGATGAGCAGGACCGCCCGCTCCCGGCCCGCCGTGCGGGCCTCGGCGCGGACCAGGTCGAGGACGGCGGCCTGCGCGACCGGGTCGAGCGCGCTGGTGACCTCGTCGGCGATCAGGACGGGCGGTTCGTGCACGGTCGCGAGGGCGAGCGCGACGCGCTGCGCCTGCCCGCCGGACAGCTCGAACGGGTACGCGGCGGCGAGGGACGGGTCGAGGCCGACGCGGGCGAGGGCGGCGCCGGGGTCGCCGGCGCCGTGCGCCCGGACGGTCTCGGTGAGGTGGCGGCGGACGGTGACGGTCGGGTTGAGGGACGCGAGCGCGTCCTGGAACGCGTACCCGACGTCGCGTCCGCGCTCCGGGGCGCGCCCGCCCACCCGGACCGTCCCGCCGTGCGGGTGGAGCCCGGCGATCGCGCGGGCGGTGAGGGTCTTGCCGCTGCCGCTGGGGCCGACGAGCGCGAGCACGCGCCCGGCGGGGACGTCCAGGTCGAGGCCGTGCACGACGCGGCGGCCGGGCACGTCGACGGTCAGCCCCGCGACGGTCAGCCCCGCGACGGTCGGCCCCGGGGCGGCCGGTCCTGCGGGCTTCACCATGAACCGCCTTCGTCGGACGGGCCGGCGATCGCGCCGGCGACGACGTTCACCGCGATGATCGTGGCGACGACGGCCGCCGCCGGGACCGCGACCGTGTACCAGGCGCCGGTCAGCAGGTGCGACTGCGCCTCGGTGAGCAGGTTGCCCCAGCTCGGGTTGTTCGGCGGGACGCCGAGGCCGAGGAAGCTGAGCGTCGACTCGGCGAGGATCGCGTGCCCCACCTCGAACGCGGCGACGGACGCGACGGGCGGCAGCGCGCCCGGCAGCAGGTGCCGCCACAGCACCTGCCGGCGCGACAGCCCGAGCCCGTACGCGGCCCGCACGTACAGCCGTTCGCGGCGGCCGCGCAGCTCGGCGCGGACGATCAGCGCGACCGGCATCCAGCTCGACACCGCGATGGCGACGATCACCGTGCCGAGGGACGGCCCGGCGACGGCGGCGAACGCGAGGACGATCACCAGCAGCGGCAGCGACAGCAGCACGTCGGCGGTGCGGGCGATCAGCGCGTCCAGCCAGCGGGGCGCGACGGCGGCGAGCCCGCCGAGCAGCATCCCGGCCCCGACGGTGATCGCGGCGGCGGTGAGCCCGACCAGCAGCGACGTCCGGGCGCCGTGGAGCATGCGGGCGAGCAGATCGCGGCCGAGCTGGTCGGTGCCGAGCGGGTGCCCGGGCGAGCCGGGCGGCAGCGACGTCGCGGACGTGTCGGTCGCGAGCGGGTCGAGCGGCGACAGCCAGGGCGCGAGCAGCGCGGCGAGGCCGAGCGCGGCGAGCACCGCGACGGCGGCGGCGAGGGCGGGCCGCCGGGGCCGCAGCCGGACGGCGAGGAGGCCGCGCGGCGCGCGGGTCGTCTCAGCCCGCACCGGTCGCCCCCTTCTCCGCCGCGCCCGGCCCGCGCGCCGCGCCGCCGCGCCGGGCGCGCGGGTCGAGGGCCGCGACGGCCAGCTCGGCGAGCAGGTTCGCGGCGACCACCAGCAGCCCGGTGACCAGCACGATCGCGACGAGCAGCGGGTAGTCCTGGGCGCGCGCGGCCGCGATCGCCTCGCGGCCCATGCCGGGCCACGAGAAGATCACCTCGGTGGCGTAGACGCCCGCGACGAGCGTCCCGACGCCGACGCCGAGCCGCGCGGTGAACGGGACGAGCCCGGGCCGCATCAGGTGCCGCGCGACGACCGTCCGGCGCGGCAGCCCCCGGACGCGCGCGTTCTGCACGTGCGGCGCGTCCCGGAGCCGTCCGACGCCGTTCTCGACGAGCCGGACGTAGATGCCGAAGTGGTGCCCGAACGCGAGCGCGCACGCGGGCAGCGTCAGGTGCGCGAGCAGCCCGTACGCGGTGACGGGCTCGCCGGGCCTGCTCACGCCGCCGGACGGCATGAGCTGCGTCGACGCGGCGAACACGTAGAGCAGCAGCAGCGCGACGACGAACCCGGGCATCCCGCCCATCACGAACAGGGCGAGGTCGATGCCGCGGCGCAGCCACGCGCGCCGGGTGAGCGCCGCGACGAGCCCGACCGCGAGGGCGGCGGAGAAGCTGAGGACGGTCGCGGCGGCGGCGAGCAGCAGCGTCCACGGCACGGTGTCGCCGAGGATGTCGGTCACCGGCATGCCGGACATGTACGACGTGCCGAGGTCGCCGTGCAGGGCGTCCGACACCCACCGCGCGTACCGGACGTGCACGGGGTCGTCCAGGCCCATCTCCGCGCGCAGCTCCGCGACCGCCGCCGGGGAGGGCGGCCGCCCGCCCGACCGCGCCTCCAGGATCGACGCCGCCGGATCGCCGGGCGCCGCGTCCAGCAGCCCGAAGCACACCGCCGACAGGGCGGCGACGACCAGCACGGCCGTCGCCGCCCGCCGGGCGATCCGCAGGGCCATCTACGCGTAGCGCCAGGTCTGCGCGTTCCAGAAGAAGCCGTAGCCGTGGTGCCCCATGGTGCGCTGCTGCGGCCCCTCCAGGTTCTCCGGAACGGCGTTGATGGCCTTCAGGTATCCGATCCACGCGAACGGCGGGTCGTCCTGGAGCGCCTTCTGGAAGTCGGTGTAGGCGGTCTTGCGCCCGTCCGGGTCGAGCGTGGTGCGGCCCTTGTCCAGGGCCTTGTCCGCTTCCTCGTTGCTGTACGAGCCGAGGTTGGACCCGCCTTCGCCGATCGCCTCGTCGGTGTGGAACACCCCGTACACCGACGAGTCCGGGTCGTACGGCGTGCCCCAGCCGACCACGGCCGCGTCCAGGTCGCCCCAGTGCTTGCGCACCCAGTCGCTGGAGCGCGGGGCGGGCGTCACGTCGAAGCCCGCCTCCTTGAGCTGGGTCGCGGCGACGTTCAGCATGGCGACGCGCAGCGAGTCCTCGGCGAACGTGGTCAGCTCGAACGCGACCGTCGTCCCGCCCTTCGCCCACAGGCCGTCGCCGTTCTTCGCGTACCCGGCCTCCTTCATCAGCGACTCGGTCTTCGCCGGGTCGAACGCGAAGCCCTCGGCGGCGGCGAACTCGCTCATGTCGAGCGGCCCCTTCGCCGGAGCGCCGTAGCCGACGACGACGCTGTCCATGATCGCCTTGCTGTCGATCGCGTGGTTCATCGCCTTGCGCACCCGGGCGTCCGCGAACACCGGCTTCTTCATGTTGAAGCCGATCGCCCGGTAGTCGGCCGTCGGGTACACCTCCAGCCGGTGCCCCTTCACCTGCTCCGCCTGCTTCGGCCGGACGAACGCGCCGTCGACCTCGCCGCCGTTCAGCTGGATCAGCCGCGCCGAGTCGTCCGGCACGTACTTGATGACGATCTTCTTCAGGCCCGGCTCGCCCTCGTAGTACCGCTCGTGCGCCGCCAGCTCCGCGTACTGCCCGTGCTTGTACTCCGCGATCTTGAACGGGCCGGTGCCGATCGGGTTCCGCCCGAACTCCGGATCGGTGATCTCCTTGCCGTCCAGCACGTGCTTCGGCAGCATCCCCATCGACAGGGCCCCGAGCATCGGCGCGAACGGCTCGTCCAGCTCCAGCCGGACGGTGTGCGCGTCGGGCGTCGCGATCTCCTTCACCATCGCGAAGTTGCGCGACAGCGGCGCGTCGGCCCCCGCGTCCCGCACGGTCTCGATGGTGAACCTGACGTCGTCCGAGGTGAACGGCTTCCCGTCGTGCCACGTCGCGCCCTCGCGGAGCTCGAACGTGTACGACGTCCCGTCCTCGGACACCTTCCACGACTCCGCGAGCGCCGGGACGATCTTGTTGTCGGCGTCGTGCCCGGTCAGGCCGCGGAAGACCAGCTCGGTGACGGGGTCGGTGTGCCCGTCCTGGAGGCCGGGGTTGAACGTCTCGGGTTCGTCCCCGACCGCGTAGGTGAACACGCCGTCCTTGCCGGAGGCGGACGTGCCGCCCTGCCCGCAGGCGGAGGCGAGCGCGGCGGCGAGGACCACGGCCAGCATGGCCAGAACCGGACGTTTCAACATGAAGCACAGTATTGCAAACGTTTCGCAATAACTATGCCACCGCACCTACCGGACGGCGCTCACCCCCGCCGGCGCAGCCGCTCCCGCAGCGTGCGGCGCGGCCCCGCGACGATCACGTTCCCGTGCCGCACCTCGCCCTCCACCCGCACCCGCAGCCGCGCGGGCGCGCTCTCCTCCCGCTTGCGCCGCAGCACGTTCCCGGCCCGCACCTCCACACCGCCGACCTCGACCTCGACGTCCGGCGGCGCGATGATCCGCACGTTCCCGTGCGCCGCCGCCACCGCCACGTCCAGCCGGGTATGGACGGCCACCGCCCGCGTCAGGTCGATCGTCGCGTTGGCCGACCGCACGTCCACCCGCAGCCGGCGCGGCAGCGTCCACACCCCGGACCGCTCGACGTTCCCGTGCTTCGCCCGCAGGACCAGCTCGTCCTCGGCCGGGACGGGCAGGTCGCGCAGGACCTCCCGCAGCTCGCCCAGCGTGGTCGCGGCCAGCGCCCGCTCGATGCGCTCGTCCAGGTCGGCGGGCCCGAGGCGGCCGTCCCCGGCCGCCACCCGCAGCCGCTCCACCGCCAGCTCACGATCGTCGTGCGACGCCCGCATCTCGGCCTTCACGGGCTCCAGGCTTCCGCTCATGCCGGGATCGTAACCCGATATATCGCGAGTTGCGAGGCGTCATCCGGACACGAACTCCCGCCCGGCGAGACGGAACAGCACGCCGAACGGGCACGCCGCGTCAGGGCGTCACCGATTCCAGGCGACCAGGAACTCCGGGAGCGAGATGCGGCCGTCCGCGTCGCCGTCGCGGTCGAACTCCTCGAACGTGGCGGTCGGGTCGTCGGAAACCGGCATGGGAGACCTCTCTCTCCGTGTCATGCGGGGTGCCACCGCCTGGTAGGCGTAGGCCAGGTTGTTGCGCGAGATCAGCGTGTCGGGGTGGTCGGGGCCGTGAAGGCGTTGAGCGGTGGTCAGGGAACGCTGGAAGTAGGATCGCGCCGCGGACGGCGCCCATCTCTTCGAGGTAGTGCCCGGTGCCGGTGAGGAGCAGATCGGTGACGTCGGTATCGGTGACGGGGGACGCGTACGAGGTCAGGGCATCGATGTGGGGGAGCAGGACGCGCCAGGTCGGCCACCCATACCCAGCACCTCGCACAGCTCGGTAAGGCTGGCGATTTCCGTGTCAATTTCAGGAGTGCTCTGCACAGATGCCGGAAGATCTCTGCATGGCCGGGCTTCAGACGCTGTGCTGAATCGGCTTGGGCCCGCGCCGGGAAAACCGATGCGGTGATGCGGTTGTGACCGCCACCAGGTCGGCATCTTCGGGGCCAGCCTCGGTTGGACCCGTTCGGCTACAGTCTCTCGGCGTGATCGTGATGGGTTACGGGGATGAGAGGCGCAGCGGGGCGTACCCGGTGGCCGGGCCGTCCGGGCCGGGGCGGGTGGACTGGGTCGCTCGGACGTCGGCGCCCGTGCTGTGCCCGCCGGTTCTGGCCGCCGGCGTCCTGGTCGTCGCGGACATGGTCGGCACCGTGTACGTGTTCGACGCGGGCACAGGTGAGCTGCGCTGGCGCGTGCCTGAGGAGGACGACCCTGGCCTCGTGGTGCGGGACGAGGACGGCGAGTGGCCGGACCCGATCACGATGGCGGTGGCGGTCTGGCGCGACCGGGTGTTCGTCGCGGAGGCCGACTCGGACCAGTTCGAGCACTACGAGGACTCCGACAGCGAAGTGCGCGTCCACGACCTGGCGACGGGGGAGCGGATCGGGACAGTTCCAGGCGGCGGGTACCCGGCCGTCGTCGGTGACACGTTGTTGTTGTACGGCCTGAACGACGGGGTCCGGGCGTTCGAGCTGCCGGGCCTGGGGCCGCTCTGGCATGCAAAGGACGCGGAGGGGCGCGTGCAGACCGTCCCGGCGGTCGGCCCGGACGGTGCTCTCTATCTACCGGGGGGCTTCGAGGGCAACAAGACCCACGGCGGCGTGATGCGCCTGGACCCGCTCACCGGCGAAGTCGCCGAGTTCGATGAAGACCAAGGCGAGGACGAGGACGAGGGCGAGGACGCGGAGTACGAGGGCTGGGATGTGACGAAGGCCGTCCACGCCGTGGCGGCCGAGGGGCTGGTGTGGTTGCCGGCCGACCGGCTGCGGTTCGGGGAGGATCCCCCGTTCGACGGGGCGATCACCGGCCGGGATCCGCGCACTGGGGAGGTCCGCTGGATCCACCGGATGCCGAAGACCCCGGCCGGCGCGGTGGCGGTGGTGGATGGGACGGTGTTCGCCGCGGTGAACGGTCCGGGCGACGGGGGTCACGGCGAACCGTCGTTCGCCAAGGCCGTGACGGCGATCGGCATCACCGACCGGGTAGTGCGGTGGACGCGCCCGCTGCCCGATACGGGTGCGGGCACTCCCGTCATCGCAGACGGCTTCGTCTACATGGCCGTGCGGGACGGGCGGGTGCTCGCACTCGACGCCGGGTCCGGGGACGTCCGCTGGGAGGTCGACCTCGGCGAACGGATCCTCGACAAGGAGGAGATGGGTTACTTCGACGTGGAATGCGCCTTCGAAGAGGACGGACAGGTGATCATCCCGGCCAACGGCGTGCTCTACGTGCGAACTCGGGCGGGGATCATCGCCGTGCGCTGAGCCGCGCCGCTCCAGGGGGATCTGGCGTAGCTCGGTCGGCAGGTGCGGTGGCCAGGCGCAACCTGTGCGGGCAGCGAACGTCGAGTTGCATAGCCGCCCCAGGACCTCCAGGAGACTGCGGTGGGTGACGTCGGTGACGCGACCCGACGTAGCCGCGTCCTGATCCGGCGCAGTGAAATGCATGCGGACCAGTTCGGCCTGCTGGCGGACGGACAGCTTGGGTTGCCTGCCCTTGAGCTTGCCGCGGGAGCGGGCGATGGCCATGCCCTCCCTCGTCCTCATCTTCAGCAGGTCGGCTTCGAACTCGGCCCAGAATGGCCCTGCGTGGTCTGGAGCCACCGGCAGCCAGGGCGCCCACCGCCCGACGATGTTGGTGCCGGTCTCCCCGCGGTGCAGCAGGACCGAGTCCTGGCGGGTGTAGGTGTGGAAGGTCTCAAGGCCTTGGTCGGGGTCGAGCGTGTCGGCCAGCCAGGGCACCCACCCGGCGATGGTCATCAGCCGGAGCTTGGCCGTCTCGGTGCCCGTCCGCTCGGCCAGGGCCTTGATTACACAGCGCAACGATGCTCTGGCGGTGAAGTGTGACGGGCGGCTCCACAAGCGTGAGCGCGGGCGAACAGCGTCGAGGCCCGATCCTGCCCCGCCGGGAGGCCGGACGTCCAGATGTCGAGAATCCGCCGCCGACTCCGATCCCCCTGTGGAGCGCACCGGACGAACACAGGAGGACACGCTCATGGACCTGCCGCGACTCGGCGCCACCCTGCAGCATTTCGGCCCGCACGCCGGACCGGACGCCGTCGTCACCGTGGCGCGGGCGGCCGAGCGGCTCGGCTTCCACGCCGTCTCGGTCTCCGACCGGCTGCTCATCCCCGTCGGCCCGCACTGGACCAACGACGCCGGGCTGCCCGAGGACACCCCCTGGGACGCCCTGGAGGTGCTCACCTGGGCCGCCGCGCACACCCGGCGGATCCGGGTCGCCACCGGCGTACTGAACTCGATCTTCGAGTCGCCGGTCGCGCTGGCCCGCCGGCTCGCCACGCTGGACCGGCTGTCGCGCGGACGCCTCGACGCGGGCATCGGGCAGGGCGGCGGCACCCGGCTGCCGCCGCACTACATCCCCGAGGAGTTCGCGGCGGCCGGGGTGTCCCCCGCGCGGCGCGGCGCCGGGTTCGCCGAGCACGTCGCCGCGATGCGCGCCTGCTGGGGGCCCGACCCCGTCGAGTTCCGCGGCGAGCACTACCGCGTCCCCCGGTCGAAGATCGGCCCGAAGCCGTGGGGCGACCGGATCCCGCTGCGCTTCGGCGCCACCGCCCGTCCCGCGATCGAGCGCGCGGCCCGCATCGGCGACGGGTTCGTCACCGTCGCCGCGGACTGGGACGACGCCCGCACGCAGGTCGGCTGGTACCGGGCCGCGGGCGGCACCGGCGACGTCGTCGTCAACGTCCTGCCCGCCCCGCCCGGCACGGACGTGTCGTCCGCCGACTTCACCGCCGCGGCGGTCGCGGCCCTCGACCGGGCCGCCGCGCTCGGCGCCGACGAGGTCCACGTCGTGACCGCGCTCCTGGGCGTCCCGGCGCAGCGCCAGGTCGAGCTCCTGGAAGCACTCGCCACCGAACTGGCCCTACCCGCCCGCCACCCGTAACCCGGGCGGGACGTCAGCCGGGGCACGCCTCGCACCGCCCTCGGCGGTCCCGAACATCCCGGCGCGGCGCGGGTGCCGTCGGCCCGCCCGCGCTCCTCGGCCCCGGTCATGGGACGTCAGCCGGGGCACGCCTCGCGCCGCCCTCGGCGGTCTCGGACGTCCTGGCGCGGGGCGGTGCGGGCGCCGTCGGCCCGCCGGACCCGACGTCAGTGTTCGGGGGCGGGGGCGTCGGTGCGGCCTGCGGCGTAGGCGGCGGGGAAGGCGGTGCCGAGGGCCGCGCGGGCGGCGGCGAGGAGGCGGGCGGTCTCCCGGGGCGGGACGGCCGCGGCCGGATCGGCGGCGCGGACGGCCGCGGCGGCGCCGAGCAGCCGGGCCGCGCGGTCGTCGCGGCCCGCGAGCAGTTCGGCGCCCGCGAGGCCGTCGAGCGCGGACGCGACGGCGGGCGCGTCGCCGAGGGCGCGGGCGGCGGCGAGCCCGCCGAGATGGTGCGGGCGGGCCGCGGCGGCGAGGGCGGCGCCGAGCGCGCGGCCCGCGTGCCCCGCGCGCCCCCGCTCGATCCAGTACCAGGCCAGCGACGCCGTGAGCCGCAGCGCGAGGTGCGCGTCCCGGCGGCCGACGGCGCTCTCCAGGGCGCGGCGCAGGTTCGCGGCCTCGGCGTCGAGGCGGGCGAGCCAGCGGAGCCGGGCGGGTCCTGCGCGGTAGGCGTCGGCGCACTCCGCGACGCGGGCGTAGTACTCGTCGTGGCGTCCCTGGACGTCGCCGGTCTCGCCCGCGTCGGCGAGGCGGTCGAGCGCGTAGGCGGCCACCGACTCCAGGAGCCGGTACCGGACGCCGCCGGGGTCGTCGGCCGGCAGGACGAGCGAGCGGTCGACGAGCCGCACGACGACGTCCAGGATCTCGGCGCGGTCGACGTCGCCGCCCGCGCAGGTCTCCTCGGCCGCCTCCAGGGTGCAGCCGCCCGTGTGGACGGCGAGGCGGCGCAGGACGGCGCGTTCGGCGGGCGGGAGCGGCTCCCAGCTCCACGCGATCGCGGCGTGCAGGGTCCGCTGCCGGGGCGGGACGTCGCGGCGGTCGGAGCGCAGCACCCGGAAGCGGTCGTCGAGCCGTGCGGCGAGCGTCGCGGGGCCGAGCGCGCGGACGCGGGCGGCGGCGAGTTCGAGGGCCAGCGGCAGCCCGTCGAGGCGGCGGCAGACGGCGGCGACGGCGGCCGCGTTGGACGCGTCGAGCGCGAACCCCGGGTCCGCCGCCGCCGCGCGCGCGACGAACAGCCGCACCGCCGGGACCTCCGCCAGCTCGCGCGGGCCGCCCTCCGGGGCGGCGGGCGGGACGGCGAGGGGGGACACGGGGTGCAGGTGCTCGCCGGAGATGCCGAGGGGTTCGCGGGCGGTGGCGAGGATGCGCAGGCCGGTGCCCGTGGCGAGGAGCGCGTCCGCGAGTTTCGCGACGGGTTCGATGACGTGCTCGCAGTTGTCGAGGACGAGCAGCGCGCGGCGTCCGGCGAGTCCCTCCGCCGGGTCGGCGGCGTGCGTCCCGGCGGGGTCGGGGAGGCCGGCGGCGGCGGTGACGGCCTCGGCGACCCGGGCGGGGGCGACGCCCGCGAGTTCGACGAGCACGACGCCCTCGGGGAAGGCGGCGCCCGCGCGGGCGGCGGCCTCCAGCGCGAGGCGCGTCTTGCCCACGCCGCCCGGGCCCGTGACGGTCACCAGGCGGGACGCGCGCAGGGCGGCGAGGATCGCGTCCGGTTCGCCGTCGCGGCCGACCAGCTCGGTGCGGGGGACGGGGAGGCGCGCGGGCGCGAGGGGCGCGGACGCGGGGACGTCCAGGGACGGGTCCTGCCGGAGGATCGCCTGGTGGAGGGCGGCGAGTTCGGGTCCGGGGTCGAGGCCGAGCTCGTCGCGGAGCCGGTTCCGGACGCGTTCGTAGCACTGCAGGGCCTCGTGCTGGCGCCCGGAACCGTACAGGGCGCGCATGAGGGCGGCCTGGAGGCGCTCGCGCAGCGGGTGGCGGCCGGCGAGGTCGGTGAGGTCGGCGACGAGGGCGCGGTGCTCGCCGAGCGCGAGGCGGGCCTCGGCCAGGTCCTCGCGGGCGGTGAGGCGGCGCTCTTCGAGACGGTCGGCGGCGGCGACGGCGAACGGGGCGTCGGCGAAGTCGGCGAAGGCGGGGCCGCGCCAGAGGGCGAGCGCCTCGGTCAGGACGGACGCGCGGGCCCGGGCGTCCGGGGCGGGCGCGGCGGCGAGGGACGCGAAGCGGGACGCGTCGACCGCGCCGGGCGCGGCGGCCAGCGCGTATCCGGGGGGCCGCGCGGCCACCAGCGCGCGGCCGCCGGGTTCGGCGTCGTCGAGGGCCCGGCGGAGCTGGGAGACCTTCGCGCGGAGCGCGGCGGCGGGCCGGGCGGGGAGGTCGTCGCCCCACAGGTCCCGGATGAGCCGCTCGGCCGACACCGGCCGCCCGCCGGCGGCCAGCAGCGCCGCGAGCAGGAGCCGGACCTTCAGTTCCGGCACCCGGACGGGGCGGTCGTCGTCCGTCCGGACCTCCAGCGGGCCCAGCACCCCGAAGCGCATGCGTTCACCGTAACCGGACCCGAACCGGGCCGGAATCCCGCCCGAACCCCGGCGGCGCAGGGTGTGCGCGTCACCTTCGCAACGAGACGGGGAGAGATCATGACCGCTACCGCCGCGCCCGCGGCCCCCGCCCGGGCGGGGGCGCGCGAATGGCTCGGACTGGCCGTGCTGGCGCTGCCCACCCTCCTGCTGTCCATCGACAACACGGTGCTGTTCCTGGCGATGCCGCACCTCGCCGCCGACCTGGCCCCCGGGCCCGTCCAGCTCCTCTGGATCATGGACGTGTACGGGTTCGTGATCGCGGGGTTCCTGGTCACGATGGGGGCGCTCGGCGACCGCGTCGGCCGGCGCCGGCTGCTGCTGTGCGGGGCGGTGGCGTTCGGCGCGGCCTCGGCCCTCGCCGCGTACGCGAGCAGCCCCGGGATGCTGATCGCCGCCCGGATCCTGCTGGGGCTCGGCGGCGCGACGCTGATGCCGGCGTCGCTGGCGCTGATCGGCACGATGTTCCGGGACGCGCGGCAGCGCGCCCTCGCGATCGGCGTGTTCACCGGCTGCTTCATGGGCGGCGCGGCGCTCGGCCCGGTGGTCGGCGGCGCACTGCTGGAGCGTTTCTGGTGGGGCTCGGTGTTCCTCGTCGGCGTCCCGGTCATGGGGCTGCTGCTGGCCGCAGCGCCGCTGCTGCCGGAGTCGCGGGGGCCGCGCGGCGGGCGCATCGACCTCGCGAGCGTCGCGCTGTCGATGGCGGCGGCGTTCCCGGTCGTGTACGGGCTGAAGGAGGTCGCCGAGGACCCGGCGCGGCCGGCCGCGTACGCCGGGCTCGCCGCCGGGGCCGCCTTCGGGTACCTGTTCGTCCGGCGGCAGCGCACCGTCGCCGACCCGCTGCTGGACCTGCGGCTGCTGCGGTCCCGGACGTTCTCGGTGGCGCTCGGCCTGCTGCTGGCGACGAACGTCCTGTCGGGCGGCCTGTACCTGTTCGCCAGCCGCTTCCTGCAGACGGCCGAGGGGCTGTCGCCGCTGGACTCCGGGCTGTGGATGACGCTGCCGGCGCTCGCGATGGTCGCGGGCTCGCTGCTGGCGCCGATCGCCGCGCGGCGCGTCCGTCCGGGCACGCTGATCGCGGGCGGGATGGTCCCGGCGGCGGTCGCGTTCCTCGTCGCCGGGTTCGCGGACGGCACCGGGGTGCTGATGGCGGGGCTGACGGTCGGGTTCCTGTGCCTGTCGCCCGTCGCCGCCCTCGGCATCGCGCTGGTCGTCGGCGCGGCGCCGGACGAGCGCGCCGGCGCGGCGTCCGCGATCGCCGAGACGTCCGGGGAGTTCGGGATCGCGTTCGGCATCGCGTCCCTCGGCAGCGTCGGCGGCGCCGCCTACGCCGCGCTGGTCGCGCTGCCGCCGGGCGCCCCGGACGCCGCCGGGGAGTCGCTGGAGGACGCCGCCGCGGCCGCGGAGGGGCTCCCGCCGGAGTCCGCGGCCGCGCTGCTGGAGGCCGCCCGGGACGCGTTCCTCGGCGGGTTCGGCGTCGTCACGGTCGTCGCGGCCGTGCTGCTCGCCGGGCTGGCCGTCCTGACCGCGACCGCCATGCGGCACCTGCCGCCGATCGGCGGCGACGACGCGTGACCACGCGATCCGCCGCCCCGCCCGCCGGGCCCGGTCGTCCGTCCGCGGGACGGCCGGGCCCGGCGGCGGCACGAGGGCGGGCGCACGGCACTTGGCAGAATGCTCTTGCACGGATGTTAAGTGCATTAGTACACTCAAAGGCATGTCGGAGCAGCGCTACAAAGTGGGCGATCCGCTTCTCATCGAAGCGGAGCACGACGCGTTGAAGCTGTCGGGCCAGCTGATCCAGCGGCCCGCCGGCACGGTGTTCATGAACGAGGGCGAGCAGACCGACTTCGTCATGCTCATCGAGAAGGGCGTCGTCAAGATCAAGGTCGGGCAGCCCGCCCGCACCGTGGCGCTGCGCCGGGCCGGCGAGATCGTGGGCGAGATGGCCCCCATCCGCGGCACCCCCCGCTCGGCGACCGTCGAGGCCGCCACCGACGTCTCGGTCCTGTGGATCTCCGCCGCGCAGTGGCTGGACTTCCTCGACGCCCACCCGCGCGCGGCCATCGCGCTGATCGCGGCCACCGACGAGCGCCTCGACCAGGCCACCCAGAAGATCAAGGACTCGGAGTTCTCCGTCGAGCGGCGGCTCGCCGGCGCCCTGCTCGACCTCGTCGAGGCCGGGATCGGGCGGCGGCTGGACGACGGCGTCGAGGTCGCGATCAGCCAGCAGGAGCTCGCGTCCCTGGCGGGCGCCCGCATCGACTCCATCAAGAAGGTCCTGCGCATCTTCAAGGACCACGGCCTCATCCGGACGGGCCGGCAGCGGCTGACCCTCGTCGAACTCGATCGGCTTTCGGCGATCGCCACGGGAAGCATGACCGCCCCGTAGCGGCGGCGGCAAGGGAGAGCACGATGACCGGCAGACTGTCCGACCACCCGCTGATCAAGGCGCTGCTCGGCTTCCGGCTGCCCGCGGAGGACTACGTCGTCCACGGCAGCGGGCCGCTGCTCGCCCGCGGCCTGCGGCCGGTCGACGAGCTCGACATCGTCGCCCGCGGCGCCGCCTGGCGCGCGGCGGCGCGGCTCGGCCGCCCGATCCGCGGCGCCGTCAGCGGCGCCCCGATGTACGAACTCGGAGGCGGCCGCGTGCACGTCTCCCGGCACTGGTTCCTGCCGCCCGCCGACACCGACGCCGGCGTCGACGCGCTCATCGCGGACGCCGACCTGTTCGAGGGCATCCGGTTCGCGCGCCTCGACGAGGTCCGCGCCTACAAGCGGCACCTGGGACGCGCCAAGGACCACGCCGACCTGCGGCTCCTCGCGCGCCGCTCCCCCCGACCGGGCCCCGGCCCCGGCGCGCCCGCGCCGGGCGGCGCGGCCCCGCCCGTACTCGGTCCGCTACCCGAAGGAGAGGAGGTGATGACCCATGTGGTCGCAGGCTGTCACTGAGACGGCGCGGACGGTGCGGCTGGCCCTGGCAAGCTGGAGCCACACCGCCCGCGGGGCGATCCTGCTCGTGGTGCTTGCAGGATGCCTGTTGTTCCTCATGCACCAGGGTATGCCGCTCATCACCTGGTGAACAAGCGGCCCCGGGGCCGTGCCGCACCCGTTCCGGCGGGGGCGGCGCGGCCCGCCCGCACGTCCGCGCGCATGCTCGCCCGGACGTCCGGGCGGTGACGCTCGGTGAGCGGCGGACGGGCGCGGACGGGCGTCAGGCGCCGGGTCCGGGGCGGGGTTCGACGTCGGTCGGGCCGAGGGGGGCGCCGCACGCGTCGCACGTGAAGCGGGGCGTGAGCGTCCCGGCGCAGCCGCGGTGCCCGACGATCACCGGGGCGCCGTCCGGGGCGTAGTGGCGGTCGCCCCACAGCAGCAGCGTCATCATCGCGGGCCACAGCTCGACGCCCTTGCGGGTGAGCCGGTACTCGTGGCGCTCCGGGCGCTCCTGGTACGGGACGCGGCGCATGATGCCCTCGTCGCACAGCCGGGTGAGCCGGTCGGTGAGGATGTTGCGGGCGACGCCGAGCACGTCCTGGAAGTCGTCGAACCGGCGGTACCCGTCGAACGCGCTGCGGATGATCAGCAGCGTCCAGCGGTCGCCGACGACCTCCAGCGAGCGGGCGATCGAGCAGTTCTGCGACTCGTAGGTGCGGGGCAGGGCCACGCTTCGAGAGTAGCGGAGCATTGCGGTGATACGCCGGGCCCGGGACGGCGCATGCCGTCCCGGGCCCGGAAGCACCGGAGCCGCCGGCTACTTCAGCTTCTTGCCCGCCGACTGCAGGCTCTCGCACGCCTCGACGACGCGGGCGGCCATGTTCGCCTCGGCGGCCTTGCCCCACGAGCGCGGGTCGTACTGCTTCTTGTTGCCGACCTCGCCGTCCACCTTCAGGACGCCGTCGTAGTTGCGGAACATGTGCTCCGCGACCGGGCGGGTGAACGCGTACTGGGTGTCGGTGTCGATGTTCATCTTGATGACGCCGTAGGAGACGGCCTCGCGGATCTCCTCGAGCGTGGAGCCCGACCCGCCGTGGAACACCAGGTCGAACGGCTTGTCCTTGCCGTGCTTCGCGCCGACGGCGTCCTGGATCTCCTTGAGGACCTCCGGCCGCAGCTTCACCGAGCCCGGCTTGTAGACGCCGTGCACGTTGCCGAACGTCGCCGCGAGGATGTAGCGGCCCTTCTCGCCGACGCCGACGGCCTCGGCGGTGGCGAGCGCGTCGCCCGGGGTCGTGTACAGCTTCTCGTTGATCTCGTTGGCGACGCCGTCCTCCTCGCCGCCGACGACGCCGATCTCCATCTCCATGATGATGCGGGCCTTGGCGCACTCCTCCAGGAGCTCCTCGGCGATCCGCAGGTTCTCGTGCAGCTCGACCGCGGACCCGTCCCACATGTGCGACTGGAACAGCGGCTCCTCGCCGCGCGCCACCCGCTCCTGCGAGATCTTGATGAGCGGGCGCATGAACCCGTCCAGCTTGTCCTTCGGGCAGTGGTCGGTGTGCAGCGCGATGTTCACCGGGTACTTGGCGGCGACGACCTTGGCGTACTCGGCGAGGGCGGTCGAGCCCGTCACCATGTCCTTCACCGACGGGCCGGACAGGTACTCCGCGCCGCCCGTCGAGACCTGGACGATCCCGTCGCTCTCGGCCTCGGCGAAGCCGCGCAGCGCCGCGTTCAGCGTCTGGCTCGAGGTCACGTTGATGGCGGGGAAGGCGAAGCCGTCCCGCTTCGCACGGTCGAGCATCTCCGCGTAGGTCTCGGGCGTTGCGATGGGCATTTCAGCGTCCTTTCATACGCAGCGGTGCCGCCGGGCATCCGGCCGGGCGGTAGCACCCGGGCACCCGCCGGACGGGCGGGGACGCCGGGTCGGGCATGCCGTCCACGGTCAGTATCGCGGTCGCGGCCCCCGCCCAGCTCACCAGGGGGCGCCGCGGGTGCCAGTATCCCGGATTTCGCGTCCGGAGCCAGTGGGGACGCGCGCCGCGCGGCACCCGATCGCGGCGCGCTTCCGGACGTCCGAAACGTCCCCGCGCGGCCCGGTGCGGACGCCCGCGGCGGCGGCGCCCGCGGCCGGTTCGGCCCCGCCGGCCGCGAGATCCGGAGCCAAGGGAACAAAACGGACAGCGGCGCGAAGAAGAATGTCCCTGAAGAGTCACGTCCGTCGCTCAGCGGTGACAGTTATCGCTAACCTCCCCATGTGGGACGTCATCGGTCGGACCCCAGGGGTCTCGCACGCATATTGATCGCGGCTTTGGCCGTGGCCGCCGTTCTGGCTCTGCTCGTCGTCGGCGGCATGGCTCTGGTGAACGCGGTCTCGGGCGACGCCGATCCCAAGGGGCCCTCCGCCACCGTCTCCTCGGACGGTGGCGGAGGGTCCCCCTCCCCATCCGCGGACTCCCCGTCCCAGGCACCCGCCCTGCTGATCCGCGTGGTCGGCGCGCCCACCAAGGTCGTGGTCCGGGTGCCCGACGGGGAGATCTTCTTCACCGGTGTCATGAACACCGGCGAGACCTACCACTACAACGAGACGCCGCTGTCGGTCGTCGCCGACAACGGCTCCTCCCTCGAGGTGACCATCCACGGCGAGGAGCAGGACCCGGCGTCCGCCCAGCGCACCGTGTGGTCGGTGCCCCAGCGGTCCTGACCTGCGGCGTCAGCCCAGCCCCAGATCCGCCACCTCGAACGGGTGCCGGTACTCCAGTCCCTCCGCGGCGATCCGCGCCGCGGCCCCCCGCTCCAGGATCGTCGCGACGGCCACGACGTGCGCCCCCGCCTCCCGCAGCGCCTCCACCGCGGTCAGCACCGAACCGCCCGTGGTGGAGGTGTCCTCGACGGCGAGCACCCGCCGGCCCGCCACGTCCGGGCCCTCGATCCGGCGCTGCAGGCCGTGCGCCTTGCCCGCCTTCCGCACCACGAACGCGTCCAGCGTCCGCCCCCGGGCCGCCGCCGCGTGCAGCATCGCGGCCGCCACCGGGTCGGCGCCCAGCGTCAGGCCCCCGACCGCCTCGTAGTCCAGGTCGTCCGTCGCGTCCAGCATCACCGACCCGACGAGCGGCGCGGTGGCGCCGTCCAGCGTCACCCGGCGCAGGTCCACGTACCAGGACGCGCGCTTGCCCGACGACAGCACGAAGTCCCCGTGCACCACCGCCTTGGCCTTGATCTGTTCCAGCAGCTCATCACGATCGCTCACGGGGAAACCCTATTCACCCCGCCCGCGCGCGCCGCGCCCGCCATGTACGGTGCCGGAGAGGAGGACGCCATGACACCCGGATCCCTCGTGCTCCTGCACGCGCCGAACACCGGCTCCGCCGCCTGGGGCGACCTCCCCGAGACGCTCCGCTCCTACGGGCTGGACGTCATCGCCCCGGACGTCGCCGAGGGCGCCGGCTCCCGCTACGTCGCCCGCGCGTCGCTCATCATCGCCGCGACCGCCCCCGCGACCCCGCTCGTCCTCGCCGCGCACGGCGCCGCCGGGCCGCTGCTCCCCGCCGTCGCCCTCGCGCAGCGCGCCGCCCACCGCGCCGTCGGCGGCTACCTCTTCGTCGACGCCGACCTGCCGCGCCCGGCGCACGCGCACGACCACGACGACGGCGCCGAGCACGTCCCCTCGCCCCCGGACTGGCCGGACGCCCCCTGCGCGTACCTCCGCACCCACGCCGACCGGTCCGCGTCCCCGGGGCACGACCGGGCCGTCCGAGAGGCCCGCCTGCGCGGCTGGCCCGTCGCCGAGCACGAACCCCCGGCGGCCGTGGCGCAGTCCCTCAGCGAACTCCTCACGACCCTGTAGCCGCATCCGGCGGGCGGGCCGCGGGAACCGGCGCGGCCGCTCCGCCGTCCCATCGTCGATCGTCCGGAACCGGCGGAAGGCGGGCCCATGCGCGGACGGAAGGCGGCCACCGCGGTCCTCGCGTCCCTGACGCTCCTCACGGCCTGCACGGACGACGGCGAAGGGCACGTCGAGACCGGTCCGCCCCGGCCGGACGGCCGGAAGATCGCCGTCGAGGCCGCCGCCGGACGCCTCACCCCGCTCGACCGCTGGCCGGACGCCTGCTCGCTGCTCACCGCGGACGAGGTGCGCGCCGTCGTCCCGTCCGCCGACGACATCGGGGCGCGGTCCGCGCCGGCGGTGCCGCGGATCCCGCCGTCCTTCCTCGGCGCGGACGCGGGGCCGCCGCGCGAGGTTCCCCGGGGGCGGTGCGCCTTCACGATGAGACTCCCGGTGTACCGGCAGGAGTTCACCGGGGCCGACCGCGGCTCCGGCGGGTTCGGCGTCGCCCTCGACGCCGTCGCCGGTCCCGACGCGGCCGCGGCGATCCACCGGGACCGGAAGGCGCGCGCCGACCGCGCCTCCGGGGCGGAGGAGGTCCGTGTCGGGGGCGCCGAGTGCTACGCGTACCCGCCGTCGGGGGCGCCCTCGATCCCCTACCTCTCGTGCCGCCGGGGGCCCGTGGTGTTCACCGTCGAGCGGGCGTCCTTCGAGAGCGTCTCCTTCGAGGGCGTCGGCCGCCGCGACGGCGGCGCGGAGTTCGACCGGACCGTCCTGGAGCGGATCCTCGTGCCGCTGGCCGAGACCGTCGCGGCCGACCTCCCGAGCGGCTGACGCCCGGACCGCGCGGGCGGCTCAGGCGTTCTTGAGGAGGTCGTCGAGGAGGGCGTCGTAGTCGTCCTCGCCGCGGCCCAGGTCGATGCGGGCGCGGTAGCGGAGGCGCAGGAGGGCTTCGAGGCTGTCCTCGGCGATCGCGACGTCGTCGGGGCCCGGGGTCAGCGACGCGGCGGGGGCGGGCTCGCCGGGCTCGCCGGGGCCGCCGACGCCCGTGCCGACGGCGTTGTCGCGCAGCGCGAGGACGACGTCGGCGCCGTTCGTGGCCCAGTCGTGCGCGCCGGACGCGTCGCCCTGGGCGTACAGCACCTCGGCGACCGCCCGGTACACCTCGGGGTCGCGGGGCCGGTCGGCGCGGATCTGGTCGACGAGGGCGCGGGCCTCGTCGGCGCGGCCGAGCTCGAACAGCGCGTCGGCGAGGTAGGCGCGCGGGTCGCCGTAGGTCTCGCCGCCGTCCTCCAGGGCGCGGCGGTAGAAGTCGGCGGCCTTGCCGTGGTCGCCGGCGTGCTGCCACTGCTCGCCCGCGCGCAGCAGGACGTTCGCGCGGGACACCCCGCCGGACACCGTCTCGGCCAGTTCGGCCAGGCGCCGCGCGGCCGCGATGTGATCGCCCGTGCGCAGGGTGTCGAACTCCAGGTCGTCGAGGTCGTCTTCCGTCACATGCGTCACGGTTCAACGCTACCCGGCGGCGCCCGACCGAAGCGGGCGATTCTGGGATGTCGGTGAATACCGGCGCGTACCCGTCAGCCTCACCTGCGGGAACGTTCGAGGGCGTCCCAGAAGCCGCGGCGCAGCGCGTGCCGGACCTCGTCGTGCAGCAGGAAGTCGATCGGCAGCGACGAGCCCTGCAGCAGGCGGGCCTCCAGGTCGGAGGGCATCCGGGGCTTGCGGGCGAGCACCGCCTCCAGCCACAGCGCGGGCGCGTCCCGGGCGACGGACTCGCCGAAGTCCTGCCCCTCCTGGTGCGCGGACTTGACGGCGTCCGCCAGCGACGGCGCGTTCTGCTGGGCGGGCACCGGGGAGAGCTGCTGCGGCCCGGTGTAGGGGCCGGGCGGCCGGGTCGCGGGGAGCGACTGCGGCGGGGACGGCGGCGACGGCGCGGGGACCGGCGGTGCGGAGTACTGCTGCGCCGGGGCGGCGTGCGAGCCGGTCGGTGCGGGCGCGGCGGGCTGCGTCGTGCCGCCGCTGAACGACGCGCCGAACCCGCCGGCCCCGGACGTCCCGGCACCGGACGTCCCGGACCCGAGCGTGGTCGAGCCGAGCACGCCGGCGCCCGAGGAGCCGCCGAGCGGGCCGGAGTTCGGCCCGGTGTCGAGGACGCTCGACCCGTACCCGCCGGACGCGGGCGACGGCGTCGGGCCCGTGGACGTCTGCGGGGACGGCGACGGCA
>NZ_QHJN01000150.1:0-19948 GCF_003947565.1 Actinomadura sp. WAC 06369
GGCGTAGGCGGTGCGGGACCGCAGGTCGACGACCCATGCGCCGCCCGCATCGCGCGCGGCGCATGGGTCGTCGACCTGCGGTCCCGCACCGCCTACGCCGCCTCCCACGTCCGGGGCACGGTCGGCGTCGAGCTCTCCCGCCCGTTCGCCACCTACATCGGCTGGCTGATCCCCTGGGGCGCCCCGATCACCCTGATGTCCGACTCCCCCGAGCAGATCGCGGAGGCGCAGCGCCAGCTCGTCCGCATCGGCATCGAGCGCCCGGCGGGCGCCGCCGTCGGGCCGCCCGAGGCCGCCGCCCCGGGCAGCGTCACCGGCTACCCCACCGCCGCGTTCGCCGACGTCCCCTCGGGCGCGACCGTCCTGGACGTCCGCCGCGCGGACGAGCGCGCCCGCGGCGCCGTCGTCGGCTCGATCGGCGTCCCGCTGCACACCCTCGGCGCCCTCGTCGACGAGCTTCCCGGCGACGAGCTGTGGGTGCACTGCGCGAGCGGCTACCGGGCGTCGATCGCCGCGAGCCTCCTGGACCGCGCCGGCCGCGACGTCGTCCTGATCGACGACGACTACGCCGCCGCCGACGCCGCGGGCCTCACGACGTCCCCCGCCGCGGGCTGGGCGTGACGGCCCGCCGTCCGGGCCACCGGAGCGCGCTGGGGCGGCGGTGGACGAACGGGGGTCCGGGACCGCCCGCGGCGGCGGCCGCGTCCTGGACGAGGCCGTGGGCCGGGGAGAGAGCGCGGGCCGGGTCGGTGCGGGCGGCGTCCCCGGTGAGGGCGTGCGCCCGGCGGCGGCAGCCGCCGAAGTCGGTCTCGCGGCGGGGGCACTCCCGGCACGGGCCGGTCATCCAGCTCGTGCCCCGGTAGGCGCTGAAGGCCGGCGAGTCCGTCCGGATCCGGGCGAGGGGCTCGTCCCGGACGTTCGGAACGCGAGGTCGGTGATCCCGTAGGCGGCCGGGCACGGCAGCGCGGTGCCGTCCGGCCCCACGGGGCGGCGGGTCAGGCGGGGGCGCCGGGATCCCAGTGGGCGAGGTCGCGCATGGCGGCGGCGGTGCGCAGGAACCCGTCGTCCCCGAGGAGCTCCCGCAGCTCGGCATTGAACCGGTCGATCTCGGGCTGGGCGGCGCGGAGCGCGGCGCGCCCGCCGGCGGTCAGCTCCAGCACCACGGCGCGGTGCTCGCGCGGATGCGCCCGCCGCGCCACGAGCCCCGCCTTGACGAGCCGGGCGACGAGCGCGGTCACGGCCGACTCGCGCAGCCCCAGGGTGCGGGCGAGCCCGCGCTGGGTGACGTCCGGCCCCTCCCGTACGGCGAGCAGCGCGCCGAGCTGGGCGGTGGTCACCCCGGCGGCGGCGAGGCAGCGCCGGTCGGCGACCGTGCGCAGCCGGTGCGCCGCCCGTTGCAGCAGGAAGAACAGACGCGGATCGGGCTCAGCCTCGGACATAGCGCGATCCTGGCAGACCCCGCGAGCCGGCGACGCCCGCGCGGTGGGGCGTTGACACGCGGGGAGACGGCCCGGCATTCTCACTTCACTAGTGAAGTGAGGTGGGCATGGGCACGACGGTGGATCTGGCGACCGCGCAGCAGGTGCTGGCGGCGCAACCCTTCAACACGCTCGTCGGCGCGCGGCTGGTCGCCTTCGGCGGCGGGGAGGCGACGCTCGAACTGGACGTCCACGACGGCCTGCGGCAGCAGAACGGCCACGTGCACGGCGGGGTGCTCGGCTACCTGGCGGACAACACCCTGACGTTCGCCGCGGGGAGCGTGGTGGGGACCCGGCTGATCACCGCGGGGTTCACCATCGACTACCTGCGCCCCGCCCACGGGACGCTGCTGCGGGCGCACGCCCGGATCGTCCGCGCCGGCCGGACCCGGGTCGTGTGCCGCTGCGACATCGCGGCGGTCGCCGCCGACGGGACGGAGCGGCTGTGCGCGGCCGCGCAGGGCACGATCGCCGTGCCCGGGGAGCGCGCGTTCGCGTCCTGACGCCGTCCCGGGTCACGCGCCCGCGAGGTCGTCCCACCGGGCGCGCACGGCCCGCTCGCCGTCCGGGGTGAGCTCGCCGAGCAGGCGGAGCCGCGCGAGGCCGCCGTCGGGGTGCACGTCCACGCGCACGAGGGACGCCTCCACGGGCGGCACGCGGAACCGGTGGCGGGTGTCGGGCCGGACCCGGGTCCGCGGCAGGACGTCGTGGGAGGGCGCCCGGCCGCCGTCGCGCATCGCCCGGACGGCGACCTCGGCGGGGGCGTTGAACTTCAGGTTCGTCGTGTCGACCTCGACCAGCGTGACCAGGCCCGGGCCGGCGAGGCGCACGAGCGCCCAGTCGTGCCCGGGGCCGCGGCGGCGCGCCGTCTCCCAGCCCTCCGCCTGGGTGCGGGCGAGGCCGGGGAGCAGCATGTTGCCGGGCGACGAGTAGAACGCGTCCGAGCACCCGACGACCCGCGCGCCGTTCTCGAGGGCGGCGAGGTCCACCGTGAGCCCGGTCAGCAGCCGCGGATCCGGGACGACCTCGCCGTGCACGCGCAGCCGCGCGATGCCGCCGTCCGGGAACATGTTCAGCCGGACGTGCGTGAACAGCCGCCCCGCGTCGACGGGGAACGCGTGCGCGGCGTCGCCCCCCAGCGGCGACTTCGGGACGATCTCGACCCAGTCGGCGTCCGCGAGTTCGGCGGGGCCCGGGTACCCGTCCGCGCGGCACGCCTCGACGGACGCGTGCGGCGGGTAGTTGCCCCTGAACCAGGCGGTGTCGACGACGACGCCGCGGACCACGCCGGGCAGGCCGAGCCGGACGAGCGCCCAGTCGTGCCCGGGGCCGCGCCGCCGGGCCGTCTCCCACCCGTCGTACTCCTGCCCCTTCGGCCCGAACGTCTCCGGGCGGAACGCGGGCGCCCACGGGTTGATCAGGTTCTCCTTCGCCGCGAACGACTCGTCGCCGGCGGCGAGCACCGAGCCGCCGAGCGTCCGGACGGCCAGGTCGGGGAGCGCGGCGAAGCCGGTCACGCGGTCTCCGATCGGGTCAGCAGGCGGCCGGCCGGGGCGCCGCCGGCGGGCGCGCCGCGCAGCCAGGTCGTCCGGACGGCGCCGGTGAGGGCGCGGCCCGCGTACGGCGTGCCGGGGTGGCGGTGGTGGAGGGCGGCGGGGTCGACGGTGAACGCCGCGTCGGGGTCGAAGGCGACGAGGTCGGCGTCCCGGCCGACCTCGATGGCGCCCTTGCCGGGGACGCGGGCGAGCGCGGCGGGCGCCGCGGACATCCAGCGGACGACGTCGGCGAGCCCGTGGCCGCGGGCGCGCGCGGCCGTCCAGACGGCGGGCAGGCCGAGCTGGAGCGACGACACGCCGCCCCACGCGGACGCGAAGTCGCCGCGTTTCAGTTCGGGCGCGCAGGGCGAGTGGTCGGTGACGACGCACGAGATGACGCCGTCGGCGAGGCCCCGCCACAATTCGTCCCGGTTGCCGGGGTCGCGGATGGGCGGGCAGCACTTGAACGCGGTCGCGCCGTCCGCGACGTCGTCGGCGGTGAGGGCGAGGTAGTGCGGGCAGGTCTCGGCGGTGACGGGCAGCCCGGCGGCCCGCGCCGCCGCGAGCGGGGCGAGGCATTCGGCCGCCGAGAGGTGCAGGACGTGCGCGCGGACGCCCGTCTCCGCGGCGACCCGGACGACCCGTTCGACGGCGCGGCGCTCGGCCGAGGGCGGGCGGGACGCGAGGAACGCGGCGTAGCCCCCGCCGGCGGGGGCCGTCAGGGCGGCGGGGTCCTCGGCGTGCACGACGGCGAGGCCGCCGAACGACGCGATCTCGGCGAACGCGTCCCGCATCTCGTCCGGGGACAGCGGCGGGAACTCCGGGACCCCCGAGTCGGCGGTGAAGCACGTCAGCTTCTCGGCCCTGAAGGGACCGAGCTTGCAGCTCCTCGCCACCACTGGGTGTGATGGGTCAGGCCGCGTCGTCGGCAGCGTGACTCACTGCCCAGCCCGCCGCACCGCGCGCGGCGATGTTGCGGGCTGCGTTCACGTCGGCGTGCTCAGCGAAGCCGCACGAGGTGCATCTGAATGTCGCCTGGTCGGGGCGGTTGCTCTTGTCGATATGGCCGCACGCCGAACACCCGCGGGAGGTGTTGCGAGGATCGACGTGCACCACGACCACCCCGGCCCGGCGCGCCTTGTAGGCGATGAACTCGCCGAGCTGGGAGAAACTCCACGAGTGCAGCGTGACCCGCTGGGGCTTTCTGAGCCGGACCCTGCACCGGATACCGCCCAGGTCTTCCAAGGCGATGCCGCGGCAGGTGCGTTGAGCCTCGGTCACGATCTGCTTGGACACGCAATGGTTCGTATTCGCCGCGAAGCGCGCTTCGCGGCCGGCCAGGTGCCGCAGCCGCCGTCTGGCGGACTTGGTGCCCTTGGACTGCAGCTTCTTGCGGAGGCGGCGGTTGCGGTGCCGGACCCGGTTCAGGTCCTTGCCGGCATGGACGGTGCCGTCGCTGGTGGTGGCGATGTTGACAATCCCCAGATCGGTACCCAGGAACCCGTTCTCAGGGTTGTTGATCTCGGGTTCGGGGATGTCGCAGGTGGCGTGCAGGTACCAGTTCCCGCCCCGGTGGACCAGGTCGGACTCGCCCCGCCGGTACCCGGTGAGGAGTTTCAGCTGCTCGGGCGAGCACTGGAAGGCGATGCCGGGTGTACGGCCGCGCACGGTCCAGATCGACACGGTGCCGGCGTCGAGCCGCCAGGACAGCGACCGGTCGTCGAACGGCTGCGCGGCGTCCTTGCGGAACCGCACCGGTCTGCCCTCCACCTCACGGCGCCGCCTGCAACCCTCCGGGCCGTAGTTGCCCGCCTTCAGGTTCTCCCTCAAGGTGGCGTAGGCCCCGGCAGCCTTGCGGGCGGCGTGGATCGCCGGCTGCGCCGACAGGCCCATGCCCTTCAGCTCCCGGTAGACGAGGCGCTGCAGGCCGGTTCTGCTGGTGATGCCGGTGGCGAACGCGCGGCGGGAGGCGTGGTTGGCGGCCCGGTTGCAGGCGTGCAGCGTGTCCCGGAGAGCCGCCGCGGCGGTCTCGTCCGGGCACAACTTCACCTGCACGACCAGCTTCACCGCGCCAGGTTAGCATCTTGTCCATGTCACCGAGGTGGGTTCCAGACCCCAACATCAGGCGTGGCCGCAGCGTCGTTTTCAACCTCCATGTTCATCTTGTCTTTGTCACGAAGTATCGGCGTGGTGTGTTCACCGGGGCCATGCTGGAGCACTGCGAGACGGTCATGCGGGAGGTGTGCGAGGGGATGGGCGCCGAGCTGCGCGAGTTCAACGGCGAGGACGACCATGTCCACCTGCTCGTGCACTACCCGCCCAAGCTGGCGATCTCGACCCTGGTCAACCGCCTCAAGGGCACCTCGGCGCACTACCTGCGCAAACAGTTCCCCGCCCATGTCCGCACGTATCTGTGGGGCAATCATTTCTGGTCGCCGTCCTACTTTGCGGCATCCTGCGGCGGGGCGCCGCTGACGGTCATCGCCGAGTACATCGACCGGCAAAAACGCCCGGACTGACGTCCGGGCGCGGGGCAGGGAAGCGATTCCTCCCGGCCGTGAACGACCGGGATTCCTCGCTAGAGCGTGTTGAACCCGAACACGCCGCGCTCGTGCAGCGGCCGCAGCGCGGCGAGGTTGCCGGGGACGGCGCCGCCCCAGAACCCGACGTCCACGTGGCACGCGCCGTCCGCCGCCGCGCGCTTGGCCGCGAGCGCGGCCGGGCCGGTGGTGGGCGGCAGCGAGTTGAGCGGCATGTCGACGAGGGCGGTGACGCCCCCGGCCGCCGCCGCGCGGGTCGCGGTCGCGAACCCCTCCCACTCGGTGCGTCCGGGCTCGTTGATGTGGACGTGCGTGTCGACGAGGCCCGGCAGCAGCGCGGTGCCGCCGAGGTCGACGCCGGACGGCGCGCGGAGGGGCCCGTCGTAGGGGCCGATCGCGGCGATCCGGCCGGCGCGGACGGTGACGGCCGCGGGGCGCTCGCCGTCCGGCAGGACGGTCCGGCGGGATCTGATCACGAGGTCGGGGGGCACGCGGCTCCTTCCGGGGAGCGGAGACGCCGCGGGCGCCCCCGCGGCGGCTCACGGTCGGGGCCGCTCATGCCCGGAGGTCCTCCATCCAGGCGAACTCCCGCTCCGTCGGCCCGTCCGGCCGGTACTCGAGCGCGACGCGGCCGTCGTACCCGATGGCGTCGAGCACGCGGAACAGGCGGGGGAAGTCGATCTCCCCGGTGCCGGGCCGGCCCCGGCCGGGGGCGTCGGCGATCTGCACGTGCCCGATGTCGGCGGCGTGCTCGCGCGCGGCCTTCTCCAGGTCGTCGCCGTTCACGGTCAGGTGGAAGGCGTCGAAGAGGAGCTTCACGTTCGCCGCGCCCGCCGCCCGCGCCCGCCGCACGACGGCCATCGCGTCGGCGGCCGTCTCCAGCGGGTACGCGCCGTTCGCCCCCCGGGAGAGGGGCTCGATCAGCACCGTCCCGCCGAGCGCCCCGACCGCGTCCGCCGCGAACACCAGGTTCGCCGTCGCGGCGCGGTCCTGCTCGGCCGCCGCGACGCCGCCGAGCCGCTGCCCGTACAGGGCGTTGAACGACCGGACGCCCGTCCGCTCGGCGATCCGGACCAGCACGGCGACGCTGTCGCGGAACTCGCCGGCGCGGGCCGGGTCCGACAGGACGCCCCGCTCCCCCGCCGGCATGTCGCCCGCGTAGAAGTTCAGGCCGATCAGCCGGACGCGGGCGTCCGCGAGGGCGGCGCAGAACGCGTCGACGCCGGCGGCGGACGGCACGGGCTCGCCCGGCCACGGCCACCAGAACTCCACCGCGTCGAACCCGGCCGCCTTCGCCGCGGCCGGACGTTCGAGCAGCGGCAGCTCGGTGAACAGGATCGAGCAGTTCACGGCCCACCGCATCCTCATCCGCGCCTCCCTCGGGGCTTCCGCATCCGATGCATGCCGTCATCCTCGGCCACGGCGGCCCCACTCCCCCACCGGGGCCGGGGCGATGTGCTCGGGCCGCACCGGCACCCGGGTGAGCGCGGCGCCCGTGGCGTCGCGGATCGCGGCGACGATGGCGGGCGTGGAGGAGAGCGTGGGCGGCTCCCCGGCGCCCCGGAGCCCGTAGGGGGCGGCGGGGTCGGGGTATTCGAGGATGTCCAGCCGCATCGGCGGCATGTCCAGGATGGTCGGGATGAGGTAGTCGGTGAAGGACGGGTTGCGGACGAGCCCGCCGGACACCTGGATCTCCTCCAGGACGGCGAGGCCGAGGCCCTGCGCGGAGCCGCCGTGGATCTGGCCCTCCAGCGCCTGCCGGTTGAGGATGCGGCCGACGTCCTGGACGGCGGCCAGCTCCACGACCTTGACGAGGCCGAGTTCGACGTCGACGTCCACGACGGCGCGGTGCACGCAGATGGCGAGCTGGGCGTGGCTGGCGCCCTGCCCGGTCACCGGGTCCATCGGCACGGTGGGCCGGTGGCGGTACTCGCGGGTCTCGTCGAGGACGGCGTCGCCGAGCGCGTCCTCGACCGTGCCGAGCACGCCGTCCGCCCGCGAGACGATCATGCCGCCGGCGACGGCCAGGTCCGCGGTCCCGGCGCGGCCGTACCGGTCGGCGGCGAGCGCGAGGAGTCCGGCGCGGACCGCCTCGCAGGCCGCCTTGACCGCGCCGCCCGACATGTACGACTGGCGGGACGCGCTGGACGAGCCGGCATCGCCCACCCGGATGTCGGCCGGGGCGATCGCCACCTTCCCGATGCCGAGTTCGGTGCGGGCGATCTGCGCCTGGATCGTCACGAGGCCCTGCCCGACCTCGGCGGCCGCCGTGTGGACGAGCGCGGTCGCCGCGCCGCCGATGACCTCCAGCCGGACGCGGGCGGTGGACAGGTCGTCGAAGCCCTCGGAGAAGCAGATGTTCTTGATCCCGACGCCGTAGCCGACGCCGCGCACGACGCCCTCGCCGCGGGTGGTCTGGGACGCGCCGCCCGGCAGGTTCCGGATGTCGGACGTGTCGGCGGGCGCGGGCATCTGCACGGCCTCCAGCCGCGCCAGCATGTCCGCGAGCGGCGCCGGGGAGTCGATGACCTGCCCGCTCGCGATCGCCGACCCCTGCGAGACGGCGTTGCGGCGGCGGACCTCGACCGGGCCGATGCCGCACGCGGCGGCGACCCGGTCCATCATCGACTCGTAGGCGAAGCACGCCTGGACGGCGCCGAACCCGCGCATCGCCCCGCACGGCGGGTTGTTGGTGTACACCCCGTACGCGTCGATCCTGATGTTGGGGATCTCGTACGGGCCGACGCCGAGCGACGCGGCGCCGCCGACGACGTTGCGGGTCGACGACGTGTACGCGCCGCCGTCGAGGACGATCTCCACGTCGGCGTACAGGAGCTTCCCGTCCGCCGCGGCGCCGTACTCGTACCGCATCCGCGCGGGATGCCGGTGGACGTGCCCGAAGAACGACTCCTCCCGGTTGTACGACATCTTCACCGGTTTGCCGGTGCGCAGCGCCAGCATCGCGGCGTGGATCTGCACCGACAGGTCCTCCCGGCCGCCGAACGCGCCGCCGACGCCCGCCAGCGCCATGTGGATCCGGTCCTCGGGGAGGCCGAGGCACGGCGCGATCTGCGCGAGGTCGTTGTGCAGCCACTGCGTCGACACGTACAGCTCGACGCCGCCGTCCTCGGCCGGGACCGCCAGCCCGGCCTCCGGCCCGAGGAACGCCTGGTCCTGCATGCCGACCTCGAACTCCGCGGACACCACGACCGCGGCCGCCGCCCGCGCCGCGCCGACGTCCCCCACCCGGACGGGCTGGTGGCGGACGATGCCGCCGCGCGGCTGCACCCGGAGCCCGTCGGGGTCGGCGACCACCGCGCGGGGGTCGGTGACCGGCTCCAGCACCTCGTAGCCGACGGCGATGCGCTCCAGGGCGCGGCGCGCCGTCTCGGGGTGGTCGGCGGCGACGATCGCGACCGGCTCGCCCTGGTGCCGGACCTCGCCGAACGCGAGGACCGGCTGGTCCGCGGCGCCGTCCTCCCCGTACACCTTCGCGCCGGGCACGTCCTCGTGCGTGAGGGCGGCGTGCACGCCCGGCACCGCCAGCGCGGGCCCGACGTCGATCGACCGGACGAGCGCGCGGGGGTGCGGGCTGCGCAGCGTGGCGCCCCACAGCATCCCGTCCATCCACAGGTCGGACGCGTACGCGAACTCGCCCGTGACCTTGAGGGTGCCGTCGGGGCGGGCCGGGCTCTCGCCGACGCCGCCGGCGCCGGGCGCCTCCACCCTGCCCGGGCTCTTCACCGGACCGCTCCGCACCGGACCGCTTCCCAGCGGGCCGCTTCCCATCGGGCCGCTTCCTATCGAGGACGCCATCTACAGCACCTCCTCCGCGAGCCGCATCAGCCGGCGGTGCGCGTCCGCGCCGCGCCGCGCCGCCTCGTCCTGCGGGACGCTCACCAGCACGTCGCCGTCGACGATCGTCCGGCCGCCGACGAGCAGCCGCTCCAGCGGCGGGGTGCCGCCGAACGCGAGGGCGACCACCGGGTCGTCGACGGCCGCGTGGAAGCCGTCCACCCGCCACAGCGCGACGTCCGCGAGCTTCCCCGGTTCGAGGGTGCCCAGCTCGTCGTCGCGGCCCAGGCAGCGGGCGCCGCCGAGGGTCGCCATCTCCAGCGCCTGCCGGGCGGTCAGCGCCGCCGGCCCGTACCGAGCGCGCTGCAGGTAGATCGCCTGCCGCATCTCCCCCGCGAGCGGGACGAGCTCGGCCGACGCCGCCCCGTCCACGCCGAGCCCGACGATCGCGCCCTCCCGCAGCAGGTCCGCCACGCGGGCGATGCCGGCGCCGAGCCGGGCGTTGGAGCTGGGGCAGTGCGCGGTGCCGGTGCGGGTCTCGGCCAGCCGCTTCACGTCGGCGTCGTGCAGGTGGACGCAGTGCGCGAGCCACACGTCGGGGCCGAGCCAGCCGATCGAGTCCAGGTACTCGGCCGGGGTCGTGCCGAACCGCTCGCGGGTGTGCTCCTCCTCGTCGAGGGTCTCGGCGAGGTGCGTGTGCAGCCGGACGTCCTTCTCGCGCGCCAGCTCCGCCGACCGGACGAGCAGGTCGCGGGTCACCGAGAACGGCGAGCAGGGCGCGACGGCGACGCGCAGCATCGAGCCCGGCGACGGGTCGTGGTACCGGTCGATCGCGGCCTCGGTCTCGGCGAGGATCGTGTCGAGGTCCTCCACGACCTCGTCCGGCGGGAGGCCGCCGTCCGACCGCCCCCGGTCCATCGAGCCCCGCGCCGGGTGGAACCGGATGCCCAGCTCGGCGGCCGCGTCGATCTCGGCGGCGAACAGGTCGCCGCGCCCCTTCGGGAACAGGTAGTGGTGGTCGGACGCCGTGGTGCAGCCCGACTTCGCGAGCCAGCCGAGACCGGCGCTCGCCGCGCCCGCCACCACCTCGGCGTCCATCTTCGACCACGGCTCGTAGAGGGTGGTCAGCCACTCGAACAGCGTGCTGTCGCTCGCCATGCCCTGGCTGGCCCACTGGTACAGGTGGTGGTGCGCGTTGACCAGGCCCGGGGTGGCGACGCAGCCGGTGCCGTCGATCTTCTCCGCGCCCTCGATCACGGGGGCCGGCCCGGACCCGACGGCGGTGATGCGGTCGCCGTCGATCACGATGTGCCCGCCGGGATGCTCGTCCCCCGACACCGTCACGACGTGCGCGTTCTCGATGACGGTCCTCATGCGGTCGCTCGTCCCCGGGCGGCCGCCTTGCGCGCGGCCGCGAGGCGCACCGCGTCCAGGATCTGCTCGTACCCGGTGCAGCGGCACAGGTTCCCCGCGAGCGCCTCGCGGATCTCCGCGTCGCTCGGCGCGGGATTGCGTTCGATCAGGTCGTGGGACTGGACGATCAGGCCCGGCGTGCAGAACCCGCACTGGACGGCGCCCGCCTCCACGAACGCCTCCTGGACGGGATCGAGCCGCTCGTCCCCCGGCGCCCCCTCGGCCAGCCCCTCGACGGTGCGGACCTCGCGGCCCTCCGCCTGCCCGGCCGCGACGAGGCACGCGCACGCCGGCACGCCGTCCAGGTACACCGTGCACGAGCCGCACTCGCCCTGCTCGCAGGCGTTCTTGGAGCCCGGCAGGCCCATGCGCTCCCGCAGCATGTACAGCAGGCTCTCGCCCTCCCACACGTCGTCCACGGTCTCCGCCGAGCCGTTGACGGTGAGGTTCACGCGCATCAGGACGCCTCCCTTCCCTCGATGCCCGCCCGGTGGTCGTTCCAGGCCCAGGTGAGCGTGCGCCGCGCCATCACCGCGAGGGCGCGGCGACGGTAGTCGGCGGTGCCCCGCACGTCGTCGATCGGGGCCGCCGCCCGCGCCACCAGCTCGCCGAACGCCCGCGCCGCCGATTCCCGCAGCGGGCCGCGCCCGTCCCAGTCGAGCCCGGCGGCGGCGAACTCCTCCGCCTCCCGCGCCCGGCGCGGGGTCGCGGCGGCCGAACCGAACCCGGTGCCGACGCGGCGCTCGTCCGGGTGCAGCGCCACCGCGAACGAGCACACCGCGATCACCATCGCGTTCCGGGTGCCGACCTTGGAGAAGTACTGCGGGCCGGACGCCGGCCGGACGCGGAACGCGCGGATCAGCTCGTCCGGCTCCAGCGCCGACCGCTTCACGCCCAGGTAGAACTCCTCCGCCGGGATCAGCCGGACGCCGCGCGCGGCCGACTCGACCTCGATCACCGCGCCCCCGGCCAGCAGCGGCGGGTGCGCGTCGCCCGCCGGGGACGCCGCGCCCAGGTTGCCGCCGACCGTCCCGCGGTTGCGGATCTGCGGCGACCCGACCGTCCGGGACGCCTGCGCGAGCCCCGGCAGCCGGTCGCCCAGCTCCCGGATCAGCCGCGCGTACGGGACGCCCGCGCCGACGCGGAGCGTCCCGCCGTCCTCGTCCCATGCGGCCAGCTCACCGACGCGGGTCAGGTCGAGCAGCGCCTCCGGCCGCCGCGCGTCGAAGTTGATCTCGACCATGACGTCGGTGCCGCCCTGGATCGGCAGCGCACCCGGGTGCGCGGCCTTCGCGGCGAGCGCGTCCTCCCAGGTCGCCGGTCGCAGGAACTCCATCGCGCCCCCCTCAGTTCCACGCGTCCGGCGCGCCCGGGGCGTCGTCGTCGAGCACCGTGCCCTCGATGAGCCCGTACGGGCGGTCGGCCGCGTGGTAGACCTCGTTGTCGTTGTCCATGCCGAACGGCCGCAGGTCGACGAGGACGTGGTGCCGGTTCGGCATCGACATCCGCACCTCGCAGACCTCGCGGCGCTCCCGCAGCACGCGCCGCCCCATCGCGTAGAGCGTCTGCTGCAGCGACATGCTGTGCGTCTCCGCGAACCCCCTCAGCAGGTGTTCCCGCACCGCCCGGTACGAGTCGTCCCAATCCGCGCCGGCCCGGCGGTGCCGCCAGGTCGCCGTCACGGCCGTCGCCAGGATCCGGTCGTCCGCGGGCTCCAGCGTCGTGAACTCGTCCTCGGCGAACCCGCGGAACTCGCTGCCGGTCGAGTTCAGCAGCGCGAGGCCCGTCACCCCCGACACGACCGTCTCCCGCCCGCCCGTCCCGTCGCTGTGGACGAGCGCGGTCCGCACCTCCGTGCCGTCCCGGACGAACGAGTGCCGCCCGGTGACCCGGCTCCAGGCGTACTCCTCGATCTCCACCCGGGCGTGCGCGACCGGCGGCAGCGCGTCCGCGAAGTGCCGCGCCAGCCGCAGCCCGAAGGTCTCGATCTCTCCGACCCCGTACCGCTTCGCGAACGCGAACACGGTGTTCTTCTGCGTGTCCGTGGGCAGCACCGCCGCGTTGTCGCCGGTCAGATGCGCGGCCTCCATGTCGCCCGACAGCAGCACGCTCACGTTGACGTCCTTGATCCGGTGGACGTCGCCGTCGCGGGTCACGCGGACGACCCGCGTCTCCGCCTTCCCGTACCGGTTGCCGCCGAGCACGATCGCCATGCGTCCTAGCTCCCTCGGTAGGTCGAGTACGCGAACGGGCTGACCAGCAGCGGGACGTGCAGGTGCGCGTCCGGGTCGGCGATCGTGAACGCGACCGCCGCCTCGGGGTAGAAGTCCGACAGGCCCGCCGTGTCGAACGTCAGCCGGTGCACGCCCGCGCCCGGCGCGACGCCCCAGTCGCGGACGCGCCCGTCCCCGTCCGTCCGGGCCTCCGCGAGCGCCGTCCACGCCCCGTCCGGCTCCCTGCGCTCCAGCAGCACCCGCACGCCCCGCGCGGGCAGCCCGCGGGACGCGTCCAGCACGTGCGTCGAAAGGCTCACGCCGACTCCCCGTGGGGGGACGGCCCCCCACACCCCCCGGCAAGAGCCGCGCTCATGCCTTCGCTCCGCTCAGTCATGCCGCTCCCCCATCAGCTTCGCCAGCCGCAGATCGACGATCCCGGCCAGTTCCCGGCGGACGACCGCGCGCTCGGCCTCCGGGTCGTTGCCCAGCCGCTCCCGGAGGGCGGCCAGCATCTCCGCCGCGCTCAGCCCGGTCGCGCAGATGAGGAACACATGCCCGAACCGCTCCTCATATGCGCGGTTGCCCTCGATCAGGGCGTCCCGAACCTCCGCCGGGGCCCCGTCCGCCCCGGACTGCTCGCCCCGCGACCACGCCGGGCCGCGACCGCCGCCCCGCACCCGGTCGCCGATCCGGGGGTGCGCGGCGAGCGCCTCCGCGACGCCGGCCCAGTCCAGCCCGTCCAGCGCCCGCGCCGACGCCGTCCGCAGCTCCGCGGGGCCCGCGCCGCGCACCGCCGCGAGCCACGCGCGGGACGCGCAGCAGGCCCGCAGGTCGTCCTCGGTGACCGGCACCCGCGCCTCCCCTCGTCCGTCCTGACTGCAGTAGACCCGGCGGCCCGCGGCCCGGTCGAGGGACAGGACCTCCGAGAAGCGGCCCCGGTCGGGGCCCCGGTTTCGTGCGTTGCTCCAAGCGCGCCCTACACCCGGACCCGTCCCCCTGGGTTAACTGGCCGTATGAGACTGCGTTCCCTCCTCGCCATGCCCCTGCGGCTGGAGGTCGTCACCGGGGAGGACGAACTGGACCGGACGATCCGGTGGGTCGTCACCACCGACCTGCTCGACCCCGGCCGCTACCTGCGCGGCCGCGAGCTCGTGCTGACCGGCCTCGTGTGGCGCACCGGCCCCGCCGACTCCGAGACGTTCGTGTCGGCGCTCGCCGCGGCCGGGGTGTCCGCCCTCGCCGCGTGGGACCTCGCGTCCGGCACCGTCCCGGACGACCTCGTCGCGGCGTGCGAACGGCACCGGCTCCCGCTGTTCAAGGTCCCCGAGGACGTGGCGTTCGCGACCGTCACCGAGGAGGTCGTCCGGCGGCTGTCGGGCGCCCGCGCCGCCGACCTGACCGCCGTCCTCGACCGGCACCGCCGGCTCGTCGCGGACCGGGGCGCGGGCCTGGACGCCGTCCTCGACCTCCTGGACCGCGACCTCGGCATGCGCTGCTGGGTGCTCGCCCCCACCGGCCGCGTCGTCGCCGGGCCGCCCGCGCCCGCGCCGCCGGACGCCCTGGCCCGCGCGTTCCTGACCGCGCCGCGGCTCCCGCACCACCTCGCCGACCCGGGCGTCACCCTCTTCCCCGTCGCGGAGGACGCCACCTCGCGCGTCGCCGACTGGTTCCTGGCCTGCGCGGGCGACGCCGCCGACTGGCCACCCGAGCGCCGCGCCCTCGCCGCCGAGCTCGCCGCGATCGCCGCGCTCGAACGCGCCCGCCTCGACGACCGCCTCGGCGTGGAGGGCCGGGTGGCGCAGGAACTCGTCCGCCTCGTCGCCGCCGCCGCGCCCCCCGACGAGATCGCCCCCGCCTCGAACTCGCGGGCCTCGACCCCGCGGCGTCGTTCGTCGCGGTCGCCGCCACGGGGCGCGGGTCCCTGCGGCCGGGCGAGCTGCGCACGCTCCTCGCGGAGGCCGCGCCGGTCCCCCGCCCCCTCGTGGGCCTGCTCGACGACGAGGCCGTCGCGCTCGTCCCCGCCGCCCCGGACGCGGACGTCGCCGGCGGCGTGCAGGCCGCCCTGCGGGCCCTCGCCCCCGGCCTCGCCGGCTCCGGCATCGCCGTGGGCGTCAGCGACGTCGTCCCCGCCGCCGAACTGCGCGGCGCCGTCGAGGAGGCGCGCTGCGCGCGCCGCATCGCCGCCAGCCGCACCGACCCCGTGCGCACCGATTCCGTACACATCGACCCCGTGCGCATCGTCCGGCACGACGAGCTCGCCACCCACGTCCTGCTGCTCGCGAGCGTGCCGGACGACGTCCGCCAGATGTTCGAGATGCGGCTCCTCGCCCCGCTGCGGAGCTACGACGACGCCCACAAGGCGGACCTGATCCGCACCCTCGAGACGTTCCTGCAATGCTCCGGGTCTTGGACGAAATGCGCCGAACGGCTGCACCTGCACGTGAACTCCGTCCGGTACCGCATCCAGCGCATCGAGGGACCTCACCGGCCGCGACCTGTCCCGCCTGGAGGACCGGGTCGACTTCTTCCTCGCCCTCCGCCTCGCCTAGGACCGCCCCGAGCCCGGCGCCCGGTCCCGCCCGTCAGTTCCGGGCGAAGCGGTACCTCGTCTGCCCGTGGGGGTCCTTGGCGAACGCGAACACGGCGGACGGCTCGACGCGGAACACGGCCGCGGCGTCCTCGCCCGCGCCGAAGACGCCGTCCCCGACCTCGAAGCGCCAGGTCTCGCCGTACTTGTCCACGTACGCGTCGGCCAGGCGCCGCAGGGACGGCCGGTCGGTCACCCGCACGGCGGCGCCCTCGACGACCACGTCGAGGCCCTTCGCCCACGCGTTGCTCCCCGTGGTCAGCGTCACCTGCCGGCTGTGGTCGAGGTTGCGGGCCTTCTGCTCGCGCAGGCCGGTGCAGAAGTGGACGGCGTCCTCCCGCAGCACCCCGATGAGGGGCGTCACGTGCGGACGCCCGTCCCTTCGCACGGTGGCGAGCCAGTACAGTTCCGCGTCCCGCAGCACGCGCCGCGCCTCTGGCCACGGCGTCGCTCGCGCGGACGGGTCGCTGAACCGGCCGTCGAACTCGGTGACGGGTCCGTCTCCGGTCATGGGATGCCTCGCTCTCAGGCGGTGTGGCGGGTGATGGCGGGAACGACCGTGTCCCAGGTGCGGCGCGGGAGGCCCTGGCCGGTGCGCGGGAGGACCAGCAGTTCGGCGCGGGGGATCTCGGCGGCGAGGGCCTCGGCGTTGCCGAGCGGGAAGAACGGGTCGTCCTCGCCGTGGATCACCAGCGCGGGGGCGGTGATCTCGGGGAGCCGCTCGCGCCAGCGGTCGCCGCAGTCGAGGGCGGCGAACACGGTGCCCATCTGGTTCGCGCGGTGCGCCTTGCCGGGGTCGTCGCCGGCGGGCGTCCGGTCGTAGACGCGCTCGATGTCCGCGCGGGCCTCGTCCTCGTCGAAGTCGCGGCCCCCGGTGACGCGGGCGCTCGCGAGCCGGAAGGCGACGACGGACGCCCGGTCGGTCCAGTCGACCGGCGGCGCGTTCATGAACGCCTCCATGACCTCGGGCGCGTGGTCGGGGAGGTCGGGGTCGACCGGGCCGGGGGCGACGGGCCGGGTGCCGATGAGGGTGAGGGTGGCGACGCGGTCGGGGTGGTCGAGGGCGAGGAGCTGGGCGATCCAGCCACCGGGACCGGCGCCGGCGACGTGCGCGCGGGGCAGGTCCAGCGCGTCGAGCAGGGCGGCGGCGTCCGCGACGAGGTCGCGGAGGGTGTAGCCGGGGGCGTCCGGGTCGACGGTGGTGGAGCGGCCCACGTCGCGCAGGTCGTACCGGACGACGAAGCGGCGCAGGGCCGCGAGGCGGGTGCAGAAGGCGTCGGGCCAGGTGAGCATCGTGCCGCCGATGAGCAGGATCGGCGGCTCCGCGGGGTCGCCGAAGGTCTCCGCGCACAGCTCGACGCCGTTGGCCTTGATGAGTTCTTCCATGCCCGTTCCGACCCGCGCGGCGCCCGGAACTCATCGGCCGGCGGCGCGGGCGCGCCGCCGGCCGGGGCGATCAGGACCCGGTGACGGCGGCCGGGGCCGCGGAGATGCTCTCCTCGGCGGCGTCCCGGCGGACGCCGAGGCCGGGGCAAAACGCCGTCGCCGTCCTCCAGTTCGAGGAGTGCGAGGAGGAGGTGCTCGGTGCCGATGTAGTTCCGACCGTCAACCGCACGTTGACGATCACCAGTCGGCGGCCCCCGCGAAGGACGTCCGGTGCGGCCGGTAGCCGAGGATCCCGCGGGCCGCCGTGATGTCGAGGGTCCGCTCGACCGCGAGATGGCTGATCGCGTACCGGGTGATCCGGGGCGGTTCGGGACGTCCGGCCAGCAGGAACGCGCCCTCGGCGACGGCGGCGACCGGGCGGGCCAGGGCCGCCGGGACGTACGCCGGACGGGCCCGGACGCCGCGTTCGCGCAGGATCTCCCGGAACGCCGCGTCGATCGTCACGGGTTCGGCGTCGGCGACGTTGAACGCGCGCGCGGCGACGTCCGGGACGGTCGCGGCCAGCGTGCACGCCTGCACGAGGTTGCCGATCGACGTGAGGCTGACCCGCTGCCCGCCCGTCCCGACCGCGGGCAGCACCGGCCCCCGCACCGCCGAGAGCACGCGCGGGAGCAGGGTCGTGTCGCCGGGCCCGTAGACGGCGTGCGGCCGCAGGACGATCGCGCCGCGGGAGAGCGCGAGCCGTTCGGCCGCCGCTTTCGAGGCCCCGTAGGCGTTCATGTAGCGGCGGACGGGCGCCTCGTCCTCGGTCGCCATCACGCTCGGCCGGAACGGGTCGTACACGCTCGCCGTGCTGACGTGCACGAACCGTGCGTCCGGGAACGCCGCGAGGGCGCTGCGGGTGCCGGTGAGGTTCGCCGCGAACAGGTCGGCGGGGCGCCCCCAGTCGGTGACGCTCCCCGCGCAGTGGATCACCGCGTCCACGCGGGGCGGGTCGGGCGGCGGGCCGTGCGCGAGGTCCCACGGCCGGTAGGGCGCGCCGCCCACGTGCCCCGGGGCCACGGCGGGACGGCGGCCGAACGCGAGGACCGTCGCGCCCTCGGCGGCCAGGGCGCGGCACACCGCGCCGCCGACGAACCCGGACGCCCCGGTCACGGCGATCCTCATCGCGCCACCACCTCGCGGAGCCGGTCGCGGTCGAGCTTGCGCGTGCGTCCCGAGCGGGGCAGCCCGGGGAGGACGACGACGCGGTCGGGCAGCGCGTCGTGGTCGATGACGTCCGGGAGCGCGCGGCGGAGCCGTCCGGGCAGGCCGGGCGGGGCCGCAGCGTCGGGCACCACGGCCAGCACCACCTCCTCGTCGCCCGTGGACGGGTCGGGGACGCCGACGATCGCGGCTTCGGCGACGTCCGGGAGCGCGGCGATCGACGGCTCGTACAGGCCCGGGTACAGGTTGAACTTGCCGCGGATCAGCATGTCCTTCTTGCGGCCGGTGAGGACGAGCCGTCCGGCGTCGAGTCGGGCGAGGTCGCCGGTCGGCAGTTCGTCCAGGGGGTCGGCGCCGAGGTAGCCGCGGCACAGGTTCGGGCCCGAGAGCAGCAGCTCGCCGTCGTCCGCGACGCGCGCCCCGACGCCCGGCAGCGGCGTCCCGAGCAGGTCGCCCGGCCCGGCGAACGCGAGCTTCTCCTCCGCCGACGCGATCGCGACCGGGAGGATTTCGGTCATCGCGTACACCGACGCGACCTCGGCCGACGGCGCCGCCGCCGCGGCCCGCCGCAGGATCGCGGGCGGCGCCGGGGCCGCGCCGAGCAGGACGTGCCGCAGCGTTCCCGGCAGCTCCGGCGTCGCGTCCAGGATCTCCGCGAGGTGCACGGGGACGCAGAACGTGTGCGTCGCCCGGCGGTCGCGGAGCAGCCGGGCGAACTCGGCGGGCGGGCAGCCGAGCGGCGGCAGCGACCAGCGGGCGCCGGAGATCAGCGTGGGCAGCCCGAGCATGAGCTGGTCGGTGTGGACGACGTCGCCGGGGCCGAGCGGCAGCCGCGCCCGGAACAGGTCGAGCGCCGCCGCGAGCGAGCCCTGCGTGTGGACGACCGCGCGCGGATCCGCCGTCGTCCCGGACGTGAAGATCACGGCGGCGGGCGCGTCCGGATCGGCGTCCGCGGCGGGTTCGGGCGCCGGGCCGGACGCGAGCCGGGCGAACGCGAGGGACCCGCGCGGGACGCCCGGCAGCCGCCGGCCCACGTGGACGTGCCGCATCGGCCCCGCGCCCGGGACCCGCAGCTCGGCGAGGTTCGGCAGGAGCAGCCCGCGCCGCCGCGCGTAGGCCCGGACGGGTCGCAGCCGGCTGCCCGCGTACAGCACCGACTCCGCCGCCGACCAGCGGGGCCGCGCCAGCCGCAGCCGCGCGGTGAACATCTCCGGCCCGGCACCCGGGTCGGCGAACACGACCACTCCCCCGGCGGCGACGACGCCGAGCGCCAGCGCGAGCGACTCCGGCGACGGCCGCACGGAGAACAGCACCCCGTCCCCGGGGTCCAGACCCTCCGATATCAACCCGTGCCGGACGGCCAGCACCCGCCGCCGCAGTTCCCCGTAGGTGAGCGCGGCGCCGTCCCCCGCGACGAGCGCGACCGCCGCGGGCGTCCGCCCCGCCTGCTCCAGCAACCGCCGAACGAGCGTCATCGCGCCCCCTCCCCGGCCGGCCCCCGCCCGCGCCCCCCCCCCCGCGGCCCCGCCCGCCCGGCCCCGCCCCTGAACAGGCGGCCCGCTCGCGCCGCGGCCGCGGCGCAGGCGCCGCGCTCTCCGCGCGCGTCCGCCGCGGGAGGGTCCGCGGCCGGACGGTCGGCTCGGGCAAGGCACGCGGGCGCGTCATCGGCGGGGCTCCTTGCGGATCGTGAGGCGGCGGTAGGTCGGGATCAGGACGTTCCGGGCGGCGGAGCGTTCGACGATCCGGAGGGGGGCGGCGTCCCGGACGGTGCGGGCCACGCGGCGGATCTGGG